>NZ_JAYFNG010000003.1:0-73116 GCF_034933565.1 Raineyella sp. | reverse complement strand
ACGACACGAGGACCCCGGAGAACCGCAGCCCGGCAGCGCCAGCCGGCCCTTCACCATGCCCCCACACCACACCGACCACCGGCGGGGACGACGACATCGCATGACCTCGCCTCACCGACACTCATGAAAGACCGGGGCTAGTGTCGAAGCACGCCTGCTGGTGAGGGAGTGGCTTGAGGGGCCGCCGGATGTTGACGGTCACGGACTAGGTGGAGTTCTCAACAGGACTCAAGGCCGGACAAACGATCCTGGCGTCTCCGCCCGTTGTAGGCTCATCACCAGGCAAGTCACCACTATTGATGCGTGGCAGACTCACCACGAGGACTCTCCTCGGTTACCAACCGCCGGGAAGCCACCCGGCTGGCCTAGCGGGTTGCCGAGAGAAGCGCCAGTTCCTGGGACACCGGGTGTGACGCCGCCCTGACTTCCCTCTCTTCTACGAAGAGTCTGTTTTGAGGCGTTCCATAATTCGCCGAAGACCTACGCAAGCGACATGGAGAAGATTTCATTCCAGTCATTGGTGAGGTTCTCGAATCGCTGGCGCACTCACGCCTCATGCGGCATCATCAAGTCCTGACGACGAATGTGGCGGTTGGTCGCGCCACCCGGCAGGAGGAAAAATGACAGTGGAGTTCACCTACGACAGACTGGCCGAGGCATGCTCGCCCGGTGGCGCAAGCGTCCTGACCGCTGTGACCGAGCTTGCCCCTGCGGCAGGTCCACACGCTGCGGTGGCTCCCGCTCGTTACGTGTCGGGCAATCAGGCCACCTATGCGTTCGAGACGCGGTATATCGACGATGCGCCCTCGGCTGTGGTCCTCATCGACTCCAAGCCGAGCCAGCTGAACAGGGTCGAGCAAGCACTGGCTGACGCGATCCGGGACCAGGACCCGATCCTTGTTCGCACGCCCCGTATAGTCGTCCACTATCCCGAGCGTGATCTTGCTGATTTTGAAGCACCGCACCGCGCCTTCGACGGCCACATCCGTGCTGCGATGGTTGACGGCAAGTCGGTGACCCAGCATCCCAGATATCGAGCAGCTCGCGATGCCACCCCGGGGGATGCCCGGGCGCTCCTCACCCTGAGTCCGGTCAGTCTGGTGTTGGGCGCCTGGGACTCCACTCGACGCTCAAACCAGGGTCGTTATCGTTCCGCGTTGGTCGGTGAGATCATCGGCGTCCTGGCCGATCAGAGTGGCAACGGCACTGCGGTGCCGAAGAGAGGCGGTGCCCGGCGGGACGAGATCGCGCCGAGTGTCCGGGTGAGTCCCGACGACCTCGACGCTCTGGTCACTGCCCAGGAAGCCGAGCTGAGCCCCAAGAACGTCGAGGCTTTGCGCAAGGCCGCAGAAAAGGCCCGGAAGGGAAAACAGGGAACCGTCTCGGCGGCGGCGCTGGGGCTGGGATCCATTCCTCCTTCGCTGGACACCCTCGGTCTTGTCGCGTGTCGACGCATCATCCGATCCCACGTGCTGTCATTCAGCGCACTGCGTCAACTCCGTTTCGGCGGCCCGCTCGAGGCTGACGTGGCTTGCCGCACCTTGCTGGCCGCGCTCGCTCTCGCGGCCCTGGCCCGCGCGAACGAGGAGCTACTTCTTCGCGCCAACTGCGACTTGGTTGAGGTCTCTGCCCCGGAATTCAAGCTCGACCTCCGTAACGGCCGGGCCGAGACCATCGAGCCCCTCGATCGTGGCCGGTCCGATGCTCTCCTCACGAGAGCTATCGACCGGGCGATCGACGTGGCGGGGATCGACTGGACCGGGCAGGTCTTCGAAGTTGTGGGGAACCCAATCGTCCACGGCGGCACCATTGCTGAGGAAGAGGACGAATGACGTGCCTGCACTGACGATCACAGCGCGATTTCCGCTCGGAATTTTTCTCGGGCATGCCGCAGATGGTGTGAGTCGCGACCACTTCCCCACGACGAAGCGGCTTCATGGTGCGCTCATGCAGTCGGCCGGTAAAGGAGGCAGCGCGGTGGTGAAGGAGGGCGACCTTCGGCCCTCCGAAGATTCACTCGCCGCGCTTGAATGGCTGGAGAACAAATCACCGGACGCAATCCAGCATCCGGAGCACTGTTCCGTTCATCGTGGGATGGAGATTGCGGCCTATCGCGCCGAAGGAACATTTGACGGGACCGGCGGGAAGGCCTCGCTGCGCGACAAGAAAGCCCGCAAGCGAATCGCCAGTGGTGAGGCAGTCGCGGGGGCCTTCGGCTGGCAATGGGATGACGTCCCCGAAACAGTCCGTGACGTCGTGACCAGACTGTGCGAGGACGTGGTCTGCTTGGGAGAGGGAGAGAGCCCTGTCGTGCTGTCCACCGAGATCCCACTGGTGTCCCCGCTTCGTCAGGTCGCCGGCGCGGGGCAGTTCACCCAGAGGGGCATTTCGGTGCAATCTCCGGGCCCGGGGTTCGTCCGTAGCCTTGAGGATGCGTACGACACGGCGAACCCGCGGAAGCGCCCTTCCATGGCCGCCGATGGATTCAGCGGATCGCAGCGGCCAGCGCCTTCCCCCGTCCCGGACACACCCGTCAGGAACATCTACTACGCGATGCCCGCTCCGGCGACCGCCACGGCTCCTTGGACCCGAGCCATCGTGCTTCCGGTCCGTCAGCGCGTCGAGCAGCATGCTCGCGTCCCGTGGTGCGTGACGTTCCACCGGATGCTCGCACAGCGCCTGGGGGACGACGCACCGCCGGTGATCACCGGCAGCTATGCCTCAGGCCTCGTTCCTCCCGCGAATCGAGTAGCCATCCACCTGCTCGATCAGTCCGTGCTCCGGCTCACAGCCGAGGCCCACCGCCTCGTGGACACTCCCTCTGCCTTTGTGGTGCTACTGCCGAACGGGATGTCTCCTACAGATTCAGCCGCTTTGTGGAGCGCGCTGAGTGACCACCTACGGATCTACCGTCGCGAAGGCGTCCTGGAGACGGACGGGAGGGCTCTGGTGTCCGGCGAGGCCTTCTGGACCGAGCCCGGAGCCGACGTGGTGCGATCCTGGGTCGCCGTGCCGGCGCTGGTGGCCGAAACACGCCGGCAGCCGACTGATGAACGCGGCGCATGGACCCTGTCCGATGCGGCCTTGCTGTCCTTGGGATTCGTCTTCCGGGATCGTGCAGGTGTCCATCATCGAGGGACGCGTGGATACCGCGAGTTGACTGACTGGGTCCGCCAGCAGGGGACCAAGGTCCTGGAGACCCACATCGTCCCGGATTCGGATGTCGCCGCCTACGCCCACAAGCTGCCCAAGGGATTGGTCACACAGGCCTATCGGGCGCGACTGGACCTGGGGAGACTGGCGTCGGAGACCGCAGTGCTCGCAGCAGGCCAGTCCCGCCACGTGGGCGGCGGGCTCCTGGTCCCTGTCGACCTCCCCTCGGACATTGAGGGGGCCTGGCCCCGATGACGCTGACGACAGGTGACTTCGCAGCTTTCTTCGCCGCCATCAACGGAGACGACGAATCCGACACCATGTCCGGCCCCACGCCCTTCTCATGGCAGCAGAGGCTGCTCGATCACATGGTCTCATCAGGGGCATGGCCGGACAGGATCGCGGCACCCACGGGGTCAGGTAAATCCCACGTGGTGGACACCCATATCTTCGCGACGGCGCTATCGGCCTGCGGAGCAGCTCCTCGGCTCCCCCGTCGGCTGGCGGTCGTCGTGGACAGACGGGCACTTGTCGACAGCCAGGTGCTCCGCGCCCAGAAGATCAACAGCCTCTTGTTGACCAGCGACAACGACGTCGTGAAAGAGGTCGCACGACTCCTGCGCACACTCCGTACCACCAAGGACCGAGATGAGTCATCGGCAGAACCGGTCGTCGTGGCCGAGCTTCGTGGCGGACTTGCCCCTGACTCCCATTGGCTGGACGACCCCTCCGTCTGTGCCGTCATCGGAGCGACACCCGATATGTGGGGCAGCCGCCTGCTGATGCGCGGGTACGGCTCCAGACCGTACGCCCGCCCACGCGAGGCGGGCCTCCTGGCGTACGACTCCGTGATGGTCCTGGACGAGGCACATCTGAACGCCCAACTGCTCAGGACCGCGAGACGTGTCGGCGAGCTGGCGGCGCAGTTCGAGGCGGACCTGGGCCTCCCCCCTCTGCAAGTGGTGGAAACGACTGCGACCCCGGACACCGGGGACCCGGCGACCACCTGTGTGGCGGTGGAGCCGGACGATCTGGACCGTCCCGAGGACAGAGCTCTGGCTCGACGGTTGCTTCGTCCCAAGCCGTTGACCATGGTGGAGTCGCCGGCATGGCCATCCAGGACACCCGCACCCCAGACCCACATCGTGACGATCGCGGATCAGGCTCGGATGCTGCGCCAGGGGCTCGGCAAGGGTGGCCGCACGGTGGGATGCGTCGTCAACCACGTCGACACAGCAGTGCGAGTCACACGAGAGCTCTCTCGCCATGGTCTGGCCACTGACTGTTGGGTCGGTCGGCGACGACCGATGGACATTGCGAAGCTCATGCGTGAGCATCCGGGGCTGTTCGACCCGACGGAGCCACAGACGCTCGACGTGCTCGTCGCAACCCAGACCGTTGAAGTGGGCCTGGACATTGATTTCGGCGGCCTGGTCACGGAGCTGGCGCCCGGTCCGGCACTGGCCCAAAGGGCGGGCCGGGTGAACCGCAAGGGAATGGATGACTCGGCACGCATTGTCGTGGTCGGGCCGCCATCCGACGCCGAGATCCGAGAACTTCCGCCGTACCGCAGTAGCGACCTGACTTCCGCACGGACATGGTTGCGCGAGTTGGACAGTGCAGGGCTCACCCCATGGGCAGTCCGGTGCACACCACCGCCTGCGAAGTCGGCCGAACGGCGCTTCATGCGACCCGAGCTCACTGATGCCTGGCGGTGGGCTGCCACCGCGGACGACACTTTCGAGGCCGAGACCCTCTCGCTCTGGCTGCAGGATGATCTCGATGAGGGACAGACCCAGGGCGGACTCGTCCTGCGCCGGCCTCTGCCGAAGAGTGACTCGGAAACGCTGGAACTCCTGCTCGCCACCGAGCCCGACCAGGCCGAGACCTTCCCGGTGCCGTTGTCGCTGTTGCGATCCGTCGTCGATCGCGTCCTGGCTGCCGAGCCCGGAGCTCCGGCACGAGCCTTCCTCTACAGACCACGTCCGCAGGAAGTGAGCGTGACGCAGCTGGACTCCTCGAAGGACCTGCGTCCGGGTGACGTGGTGATCGTGGACGCCGGCCATCCCCTCACCGAGCACGGCGTGGTGACTGCAGAGCCTCCCAGCACCCCCGAGAAGCTCGACACGACTTGGGGAGCCGAAGGGGCCCTGGTGGCGGTTCGTGACGCAGAACTGCCGGACTCCTTGCGATCGTGGCCGGACATTCTCGAGGACCTCGCCGGCCTCGATACGCAGTCCGCCCAACGTGCCTGTGACCTGCGCTGGGCCGAGGAAGTCAAGAGACAGATCACCCTGCCGTCGTCCGCGGGCGAGGTGTCAGAGCTGCCCTGGCTCGTCCTGACTGACATCGGCTCCTTCAACCGCGACGAAGCCGTTCGTCAGGAGTGGACAGTCAGCGGCCGACCGGTGCCCTTGGCGGACCACGGCAATGCGGTCGCCGAGCGAGCTGATCGGCTCGTACGACTCCTGGGGGTCGGAGACCGATTTGCAGTCGCCGTCGTGAACGCAGCCCGGCTGCACGACACCGGGAAGGACGACGAGCGGTTCCAACGGTTCCTGGGACGTCGAGACGAGGAACCGGCGCTGGCGAAGTCATCCGGTCGCACGCCCCAGCAGCTGCGGCGAGGCAAACGCGCGGTGGGCCTCCCAGCTGGGTGGCGACACGAGCTCAGATCTGTCCTGCACGCCGACATGACGACGCAAGGCGATGCTGCAGACCGCGATCTCGTGCTTCGGCTCGTGGGAACGAGCCACGGCTACGGACGCTACAGCACCCCTCAAACAGCAGGCGATCTGCTGCGCCCGAACGACCCTGACGAATGGCATTCGCTGGCACACGAACTGTTCGACTGCGGGGGGTGGGCGGAGATCGTCGGCGCGACGGACCGTGAGCTCGGTGTCTGGGCCTGTGCGTATCTGGAAGCCCTGGTCCGCGCTGCGGACTGCCAAGTCTCCCGGGAGGGTTCGTGAAGATCACACTCGGGGGGTCCCCCGAAGTCGCTCTCTGGCACTTCGCGATGTACGGACTCGGCCTCATCCTCGCCGATCAGGGAGCCCGCCACGTACGGGGCTGGTGGGCCGACGAGGCCGACGCTCGGCCCTGCGTGTCATGGTCCGGACAGATGGACGCAGCGGCCGCGGTCCGGGCCCATGCCCGGACGCATTCGGCGCCGGGCTCGTGGGTGCAACTCACCGTCCCCCACGAGGGAACCGTCACAGGTCTCTTCAGCCCCAGGATCAAACCAGCGCGTTCCGAAGAGTCGTGGGATGCCCTGGAGAAGGCCAGGACACAGGCACTGGACAGTCCTTCCCTTTCCCATCTTGATCGACTTCTGATCGGTGCCCTCGGGGAACCGGCTCACTGGCTCTGCTCCGGGAAGGAAAACCAGCCCGACCGCGGTGCAACTCGATGGGAGATGAAGACACGGAACAGGGGCGAGGAGTTCGTACGTCACCGACTGGCGCCGCTGGCCCGGATCGTCGCGGAACGATCGGACGATCAGATCAGGACCGGCCTGGCCGGCGCATCATCGGATGATGAGCTCGGCAAGAACTCCCCGTCGTCACGTACGGCCACCGGACTCGCGAATCCCGGACCGGTGGACAATGCTGTGGCGTGGTGTGCGTTGTGGGGGATCGGTCTCGTTCCACTGGTGCCCCAGGCTGCACGGATGTCCCAGACCGCCGGAAGCTGGCCCAGGAACAAGGTCCATCCCCGAACGATGGCCCTCCCCGTCTTCACCCGGCCTACCTCGCTCGACATGTGGCGGATGACGTTGGCCTCCAAGGACTTCGACACAGCCGCGTTCCTCGATCCATCCGCAGCGACGACCACCGGCTCCCGGGCGAGGCTCCGTGAGCACGGGGTGGCCGGGATCGTCCGCTTCCCGGTCCGCGTCGGAGGCAGCTCAAGTGCTCCTGAGCGGATGGCCCAGTTCGGGCAGATCGATTCGCTGGCATCGGGATGACTTCTGAGGTGGCTGAAGCCAAGAGCGAGCCGATCCCGATCAGTCTCGTCTGCCACACGGTCTTCTGTCCTCGGCGAGCATGGCTGGAGGCTGCTGGCGAGGTCGTGGACAGCTTTCAGATGGAGTCAGGGTCATCCAGCCACAAGCGCGTTGACGACCCAGCCCAAGGGCGTCCCGGGCAGCGGCGCGCAGTCGATATCCACCATCGTGAACTGGGGCTCGTCGGAAAGTGTGACCTCGTACACAGCGACCCTGATGAGGGTGTCAGGATTGTGGAGTACAAGGCGACTCCCGTACGGCGAACGGCGGCTGTGACCGAGCCCCAAGAAGTTCAGCTCGCGCTTCAACGGATGTGCTTGGAATCGATGGGGGTGGCCGTTCATCGCACCGGTGTTTACTTCACCACTCACGAGACTTACGTCGATGTTCCTTTCGGGCTTGAATCGGATCTTCGGGCGATTCACTACATCGACGAGACGAGAGCGATACTCGCCTCGCGATCCGCACCTCCGCCTCTGGTGAATGACGAGAAATGTCGCTTCTGCTCGCACGCCTCGGTGTGTCTACCAGATGAGATGAACGACAGCCATCCAGCTCGTTCCATCTCAGTGGCCGATCCGAATGCCGAAATCGTACACCTCCTCACCTACGGGAGCCGCGCCCAGATTCGTAGCGGACGGGTGGAGGTGGTCAAGGGGGATGAGCACCTTGCCTCCCTCCCCCTTGAGCGGGTCGCAGGGCTTGTCATACATGGGAACAGCGACGTCTCCAGCGCGCTCATTCGCGAGATGCTCTGGCGCGACGCGACGATTGTGTGGTGCTCAGGCAGCGGCCGAGTAGTAGGGTGGTCCCGTTCCGGCCAATCTCCCCATGGACAGGAACGAGTGACGCAATATTTGCGATCTCATCGAGGGGACCTGGCACTTGCACGCGAGTTCATCACCTGCAAGATCTCAAATCAGGCGACACTTCTACGTAGAAACGGAAGACTCCCTCCTGACAACCTAAAATCCCTTCGATCCATCCAGCGAAAAACACTCACAGCCCATTCTGGACCCGAGCTCTTCGCTCTCGAAGGGGAGGCAGCGGCTCTCTACTTCTCAGCATTCCCAACCATGCTGAAGGGGCAAGCCGGATTGGGATTCGCTGCCGAATGGACAGGTCGAGACGGCCGCCACGCCACCGACCCGTTGAATGCCGCGCTTAACTTCGCGTACGGCCTCCTGGTCAGTGACACCATCCGGTCCATCGCAGCTTGCGGTCTCGATCCCTCCGCAGGGTTCCTGCACTCGAGCTCGCGCAACAAGCCGGCTCTCGCTTTGGACTTGATGGAGGAGTTCCGAGCACCCGTGGCGGACTCTGCAGTGATCACCGCGATCAACAATGGCGCTCTCACGACCGGCATGTTCACCTCATCCTTGGGAGATTGCCGACTCAAGGAATCTGGTCGCAAAGCGATCGTCGGCGCATACGAACGCAGGATACAAACTGTTGGGAAGCATCCTTTATTCGGTTACCAAGTCTCGTGGCAAAGGACAATAGAAGTCCAGGCTCGTATGATCCTTGGCGTCTTGGAAGGAAGCCGCAGCCAATATCAAGGAATCCGTACACGTTGACCAAACAAGATGCCCATCGATTCGTCATCGCGTACGACGTTCCCGACGATCGCAGAAGAAGCACTCTCGCCAAACTCTTGAAATCATACGGCGACAGAGTCCAATACAGCGTCTTCGTGGTCGACTGTGGTCGAGCCGGAATGGTCCGTCTCGTCAATAGGATCCGAAGCGTCGTCAACCTGACTGAGGACTCCGTGCTGATCTGCGACCTCGGGCTGACTCGACTGGTCGGTCCGGGCACTTTCTCCTGCGTCGGGCGCCAACGTCAGCTGACCACAGGGGAGTCCTTTCTCATCTGACTGGACTTTATTCTTGATGACGCACTCCGACTGACCTCGGTTCTCATCGCAAGGGCTGGTCTTTGTGCACGACCGGTCGACCGGTCTCCCTGAAGTGAAGCGCCCCGGTGCGGTGCCAACGGGTGGAAGGAATGGCTTGGTCGAGGAGTAGGCGTTCGAAGGCTTCTCTGGTGATGCGGTAGCCGAGGACAGCTGGGGGTGGTCGGCTGTCGTTGAGTCCTTCGGCAATCGCGTCGAGGTAGAGCTGGTGGCTGGCGACCTCGGTGCCCTTGGGCAGGTACTGATGGATCAGCGCGTCGGCATTCGTCCCGGCCAGCACGCCCCGAATCGTCACGAACCTGCGTGTGCGCTCCACCGGCGTCGCGGCCTCGCTGCGCCTGCCGACCCGATCACCAGATCACTCTCCCAATACCCCGGTGCACGGCGGCCCTCGGCACCGGGCTCACGCGCATCGATGCTCACCATCGCGACGATCGGGGCGCCGCATTACTCGGTGGTTTCGGGCTCCGGTGTCGGGTCCGCTTCAGACCACACCGTCGGGACCCAGCAGCGGGGCACGGAACAGGACGTCGCGCTGTAGTGCGGTCTCGACCAGAGCGGCGTGGAGATGGTCGGCGAACTGGTAGCTAATCACCCGGCGGGGGCGGCCATCGCGGACCCTGCCCAGGTAGGAGCCGCCCCTCGCCCGTCTTCAGACAGGTGATGTCCGAGATCCACACAGCGTTGAGTCGGCCCTGGTCGAAGCGGCCTTCGACCACATCGGGGACGTGACGGACCGCCTTGTCGGTGACGGTCGTGACCGAACGGGGCCAACTTCAAAGCCTATCATCAGTGGTTTGTGGGGGCCGAGTTCCCCGCAAGAAAGACGCCGCCGCCTTCAGAATGGCCACGTCCTCACGCAGCCGGCGGTTCTCCCCCCTCAACCGCCCGATCTCCTCGGCCTCCGCGGTGGTGCCCTCCTCACGCTGGCCGGCATCGACCTCGGCCTGGACCACCCAGCGGCGCACGGTCTCCTTGCCCACCCCCAGCTCCTTGGCCACCGCCAGACAGGCCGCGGCCATCGTCGAGTACCCACGGCGGTGCTCCCTGACCAGGCGAACCGCCCTAGTCCTCAAGTCCGGATCGATCCTCTCCGGCATGGCGCTTATCCTCTCCTGGGCTCAAACTGGAACGGCATCAAACCCAGGGCGCTTCACAGACGACGCCTCTGTCCTGTGATGTCTTATCATCGATAGTGGCCCGTACCTGACTGTTCGTCAAGAGAAATGCCGGATTCAATTTTTCGGCTCGGTTGGCATGCAACTACTCACTACCTCGATCGTCCGTCGATCGTCGGATCTGTCGGCAGAGACCACGAGCATTGACAGGCGCGTCACAAGAAGGGCGGAGGGCGTCGTCTCGACGCCCTCCGCAACTGAGCCTAAGCGTCTCGCATGTCAGGCAACGACCCATCCTCAACGAAGTGGCGAGTGGGACTGAACCATGACAGCACAAACTCCTCCCGCATCACAGCCCTGCTGCATGGGTGGAAGGGGTAGGGGCTGACCGTCCGGCTTGCGACAGCCTTCCTTGCCGACACTCGTCATGGGTGCAGAGGTCCGCTCTCCGCTTGTCGACTCGCAGACTCCCGGCGATCCCGCGCCACGGCCAGCACGGCGACCACCATCACGATCACCGCCGCCAGCACGACGAGGAACGACGGCCCCCACGCCTGCAGGTGATCGTGCACCCACCCCATCACCACCGGTCCGGTGGCGGCCACGGAGTAGCCGATGGTCTGCACCATCGCGGTCAGGCGCCGGTTGTCGTCGACCGTACGGGTACGGCGTACGACGATGACGAACAGCAGGGTGAAGAAGGCCCCCTGCGCCAGGCCGCCGACCAGGCTCCAGACCACCCAGCCGGCCGGAGCGAGCACGATGCCGAGCGGTAGGACGGCCCAGCCGGCACCGACCAGGAGTGCCGTGCGGGTGAGGGACCAGTGCCGGGCGTCGACGAGCCAGGATGTCATGAACGGTCCGACGATGCCGGCGGCCTGGAAGATCGAGGCGCCCACGCCCGCCCGACCGGCACTCAGGCCGCGCAGGTCGATCAGCGCCAGCGGCAGCCAGGAGGTCACCGCGTAGTAGGCCAGGGTGTGGCCGGAGAACGCCGCGGCGAGCAGCCAGGCCAGCGGCCGGCGCGCCAGTGAGGGTCCACGCCCGGCCCGGCGCAGCTGGGCCCGCCCCTGGCGGACGGTCTGCGCCGGCGCGTCCTGCCCCGCCCGCCAGCGGAAGAAGGCTCGCGCGCCGCGTACGCCCGGCGGGTAGACGACCAGCCAGACGAGCAGCGCGACACCGCCGATGATGGCCCCCCACAGCGCCGAGGACCGCTGCCAGCCGACGAGCAGCGCGACCGGGACGGCGGTCGCCGTGGCGAGGGTCACCGCGACGTTGATGGTCGCGGAATAGGCCCCGGTGAGCAGGGCGGCACGGTGTCGGTACTGGCGGCTGATCAGCATCGGCACGCCCAGGTTGCCGACGGTCAGACCGAGCCCGATCAGGACCGTCCCGCCGTACAGCCCGGCGAGCGTGCCGTCGACCCGCAACAGGGAGCCCGCGACGACGGCGACCAGGCCCCAGGCGACGGCGTGGTTGATGCCGAGCCAGTGCACCAGCTGGGACACCAGCGGGGTGAGCAGCCCGAAGCACAGCACCGGGATGCTGGTGAGCAACGCCGCCTGGAACGTGTCGAGGTGCAGCGCCGACTGGAAGTCGGGCAGCAGGGGCGGGACCACCGCCACCGGTGCGCGCAGCACCAGGGCCAGCAACAACAGGGCCGCGACCGGGACCAGGCCCCAGATCCGCGCCCGTATCCGCGACTCCCGACCAGAACCCTCATTTGTCAGCACAAATAGAGTCTATCGGTCCCGAAGGCCGCGAGACGTGGCACCCCAAGACCGGAAACATCCACGACGCCGCCGATGATCACACCGGAAAGCAGGCCTAATTGTCCTTACATTTACCTTCGGAGCGGGTGAAGGTGACGTCCGTTCAGCGCCGCCGGCCCGTCCCGAACAAGGAGCGGGTGATCTCCCGCGCGGCCGATCGGGCGACCTGGCGCACCAGGCTGTTCTCGCTGATCTGCTCGATCAGCGACTTCTCCCGTCGCACCGGGCGTGATCGCTCCGTACGCTCCTGCTCACCGGCACGCTCCGCCTCCCGGGCGCGGTCCTGCTCCCGGGCCGCGCGTTCGGCCTCGCGCTGCGCGGCCTCCTCCGCCTTGACCCGCGCTGCCTCCGCTCTGGCCCGCTGCGCCTCTGCCCTGGCCTGTTCGGTCTGCGCCTTCGCCGCCTCGGCGTCGGCCTTCGCCCTGGCGGCGGCCGCCTGTTCCGCGGCGGCGGCCTCGGCACCGGCCTGCAGCTTGGCGTTCAGCACCTCGTACGCGGACTCGCGGTCGATCGCAGCGCCGTAGCGGGCCTGCAGCGGCGACCCGGCGACCGCGGCCGTCATGGCGTCCGCCTCCAGTGGCTGCATCGACGCCCGGGGCGCGCGCATCCGGGTCCGGGCCACCGGGGTGGGGGCGCCGTCCGGATTGAGCACCGTGACGATCGCCTCGCCGATGCCGAGCTGCTGGAGCCGTTCGGCAAGGTCGTAGTCGGTCTTCGGGTAGGTCGCCACCGCGGCTTTCAGCGCCTTCGCGTCGTTGGGCGTGTGGGCCCGCAGCTGGTGCTGGATCCGCGAGCCGAGCTGGGCGAGGACGTCCTCGGGCACGTCCTTGGGCGACTGGGTGACGAAGAAGACCCCGACACCCTTGGACCGGATGAGTCGTACGGTCTGCTCGATGGCGTCCTGGAAGGCTTTCGAGGCGTCCTCGAAGAGCAGGTGCGCCTCGTCGAAGAAGAAGACGAGCTTGGGTCGGTCGAGGTCGCCGGCCTCGGGCAGGTGCTGGTAGAGATCAGCCAGCAGCCACATCAGGAAGGTGGAGAACAGTGCCGGGCGCTGTGCCAGGTCGGGCAGTTCGAGCAGGGAGATGACGCCCCGGCCGTCCGGGGCGGTGCGCAACAGGTCCTCGGTCTCGAACTCCGGTTCGCCGAAGAACGTGTCCCCGCCCTGCGCCGACAGCGCCGAGAGCTGGCGCTGGATCACCCCGACGGTGGCCTTGGCCAGCCCACCGAGGTCGGCGAGCTCGGGCTTGCCGTCATCGGACACGAGGAACTTCAGCAGTTCGTTGAGGTCCTTGAGGTCGAGCAGCAGCAGGCCGTTGGTGTCGGCGTAGTGGAAGACCAGCGTCAGCGACGACTCCTGGGTGGCGTTGAGGCCGAGCACCTTCGACAGCAGCAGCGGCCCGAACGAGGAGACCGTGGCCCGCAGCGGCACCCCCTGCCCCTGCCCGCCGAGCGCGTAGAACTCCACCGGGCAGGCCGCGGGGACGAAGTCCTGCCCGATCGCGGTCGTCCGCGCGAGCAGCTTCTCGTTCGCGACACCCGGCGCCCCCAGGCCCGACAGGTCGCCCTTGATGTCGGCGGCGAAGACCGGCACGCCGGCCGCGGAGATCTGTTCGGCGATCAGCTGCAGGGTCTTCGTCTTGCCGGTGCCGGTGGCGCCGGCGACCAGGCCGTGGCGGTTCAGCATGCTCAGCGCGAGCCGGATCTTCACGTCGGGCAGCGGCGTCCCCCCGTCGACGAGGACGCCCAGCTCGATGGCGTCACTGTCGAACGTGTAGCCCTTGCGGATGGCCTCGGTGGCGTCGCTCATGGGTGCACCATCCTCGTGTCGGTAGCCCCAGCTGGGCCCATGCGGTCAGGCTAGCGAACGGTCGCCCCGACGGGGCGAGGACGCGGGCAACGGGTGAGGGCCCCGGCGCCGTGCGGCACCGGGGCCCTCACCCGTGTGTGACCTCTGGGGGGATCGTCCTACTGCTGACCTCCTTGCTCCGGCCCCTTGTCCTCGGGCCCCAGGTAGGGCATGCCGGCGGTCGGATCGTTGGCCTGGTCCTTGGTCCGGCGCAGGATGTCGACCCGCGCCTGGTAGTCCTCGGGGCTGATGTCGCCGGCGGCGAGGCGGTTGGCGAGCGTACGCAGCGCCTCGTCCTCGGGGGCCGGCGGGGCGAACGGCCCGTGGTGGTGCCGGACCGGCTGCCCGGGGCCGCCCTCGGGACCCCAGCCGAACAGCGGCGTGCCGCGACGCTCGGCCCGCTTGTAGAGGTAGATGAGGAGGAGCACGAGGAGCAGCGGGCCGAGGAACATGAAGACGCCTCCGAAGATGTGGTAGCCGTAGCCGCGTACAGGGCCCATCATGGGCCCGCCCATGTGGCCCGGGATGTAGAGGGGCAGCAGCGAGGTGAACATGGCTCCAGTCTGCGTCGCCGTCACCCCCGCCACATCGGTCCACGGGCGGCACTTCACGTACGCCCCTCGACGTACGTGGCCCCCTCCGCCGGACGTACGCCACCCCCTCCGCGGGGCGTACGACACCCCCGCTGCCCGACGTACGGGGTCGGCTCCGGGTACGCCACCGCGGCGATGGTGCGCCCGATGATCGGTACGTACGATCGAGGCATGGAACCCCGCCCCGGTCTGCCCGTCACGGGCCCGGACTCCCCCGGCGGGCGGTCCCACCAGCGGCATCGCCTCGTCGGGTCGCTGATCAGCGCGGTCGTGGTGGCGTGGCTGATGCTGGTCACCGCTCTCCCCTCCACCATGCAGCGGACCATGCGCTCGCACATGCGCGGGGACCCGATGATGCCCGGACGCTACGACCCGTACGACCCCCGCTACCCCGATCCGACCGGACCCTGGGCGCAGGCGCTGGTCGACTCCCCCTGGCTGCCGGTGCTCGTCACCGCGTGTCTGGTCGTCGGCGCCGGCCTGATGCTGCGGACCCTGCGGCCCCGGCTGGCCTACCTGCTGGTGCTGGGTGGGGTGGCCGCCTACCTGCTGGCCGGCGGTTCGCTGCCGTTCGCCCTGCCCGCCCCGGCCCTCGCCCTGGTCTCGCTCACGGCCAGCCGGCCGGGCCGCGCCTGGACCGCCTGGATACTGGCCCTGGTGCCGATGCTGTGGGCGGTCGCCTGGCGCCAGCCCTACCTCGGGCTGACCAGCCCGTGGCTCTACCCGGCGATCATCTTCGGCTGTGCGGCGATCCTGGTGCCGACCCTGGTCAGCGAGACCCGCCGCACCCAGAGCGTCGCCCGACGACAGGCCCACGAGGAGGAGATGCGCCGGGTCGCCTATCGCGAACGGCTCCGGCTCGCCCAGGATCTGCACGACGTCGTCGGCCACAGCCTGTCGACGATCTCCCTGCAGGCCGGGGTGGCGCTGCGGTTCCTCGACGACGACCCGGCCCAGGCGCGCGCCTCGCTGGAGGCGATCCGGACCAGCGCGAAGGACTCGCTGACCGATGTCCGCCGCACCCTCGGCATCCTCCGTGACCCCCAGGAGACCGCGCCGCTGGCCCCCGGCCCGACCCTCGACCGGCTCGACGACCTGATCGCACCGCTGACCGCCGGCGGGGCCGCGATCACCCTGCGGCGCGGGCCCGGGCTGGTGAGCAGCGTGCCGCTGGTGGTGCAGCAGGTCGCCTACCGCATCGTCCAGGAGGGGCTGACGAACGCCGTACGCCACGCGCCGGGCACACCGGTGGACGTCCGGATCGACCGCGACGGCGATCGGCTGCGGGTCGAGGTCCGCAACGGCGGCCCGGCCCCGGCGCACCCGATCGTCGAGGGCAACGGCCTGCGCGGCATGCGCGAACGCGTCGCCACCCTCGGCGGCACCCTGACCCTCGACGACTCCGGCCCTGGTGGGGTGACGATCACCGCCGTACTACCGCTCGGCGTGGGCGGGAGCATGCCCGGACGGTCGGCGGCTGGACCCTCGGCGGGAGCAGGACCGTCTGCTGGCCCGGCGCCCTCCGCAGCGGCGGGGCCTTCCGCAGGCGTGGCACCGTCCGCAGACGCGGCGCCCTCCACGGGCCCGGGAGCGTCTGCTGGCCCGGGACCCTCCGCAGGCGTGGCACCGTCCGCAGGCGTGGCACCCTCCACGGGCCCGGGAGCGTCTGCGTCGTCGGCGGCGGCACCCTGGAGAACGACCGCTGGCTCCCTCGATGTCGGCGCCTCCGATTCCGGTGGCTCCGCCGATTCCAGCGACTCCGCCGACTCCAATAACTCCGCCGATTCCAGTGACTCCGGCAGCAGAAACGGGCAGCAACGATGACCGACGAACACCCGACCACGCCCGGCGCCGGCACTCCGATCACCGTGCTCATCGCCGACGACCAGCCCCTGGTCCGGATGGGCCTGCGGGCCCTGGTCGACGCCGAGCGCGACATGACCGTGGTCGCCGAGGCCGGCACCGGGCTGGAAGCGGTCGCCCGGGTCAAGGACCTGCATCCCGACGTGGTGCTGATGGACATCCGGATGCCCGAGTTGGACGGCATCGCGGCGCTGCAGCGGATAGGGGCCGACCCGGCCTGCGCGTCGACCCGGGTGGTGGTGCTGACCACCTTCGAACTCGACGAGTACGTCTTCGCGGCCCTGCAGGCCGGGGCCGCCGGATTCCTGGTCAAGGACTCCGAACCGGACGACATCCTGCGCGGGATCCGGCTTGCCGCCAGCGGTTCCTCACTGCTGTCGCCGAGCGTGACGCGTACGGTGATCGCCACCTTCACCGGCGCCGCCCCCGCCGTACGCTCCGACGAGCGGCTCGCCGTGCTCACCGAACGGGAGCAGGAGGTGCTGACCCTGGTCGGCGAGGGCCTCAACAATGCCGAGATCGGCGACCGACTGGTGGTGAGCACCGCCACCGCCCGCACCCACGTCAGCCACATCATGGCCAAGCTCGGCGCACGCGACCGCCCCCAACTGGTGGTGATCGCCTACCGGACCGGGCTCGTACGTTAGACGTACGCTCCGCCCGCGACCCTGGCCGACCCGTCATCCCGACTGCCGGTCGTCCCAGCCCGCCCGTCGTCCCAGCCCATCCCATGGTCCCCGCCCAGCCCTTGGACCCGGCCAACCCCTGGGCCCGGCCGATGCCCCCACACAGGCCGACGTACCTCCAGGACGCTCCCCTTCCTCGCATCTGCCGCCGGAGCTCCGTCGCACAACTTCAGCAACGTCGACCAACACGAACAACATCGGCCACCGCAGGCGAAGGTGGCCCAGACGTGGCCCTGGCCACCCGTCCCCTGGCCGAATCCCCCGGCCGACACGCGGTCCCGGCGACCCCATCGCCCAGACCAACCGGTTGTCCCGGCCCAGCCCTGGACCCGCCCAACCCTGGACCCGCCCAACCCCTGGGCCCGGCCAGCCCCTGGGCCCGGCCAACCCCTGGGCCCGGCCGATGCCTGGGCCCGGCCGATGCCCCCCGCACAGACCGACGTACCTCGAGGACGCTCCCCTTCCTCGCATCTGCCGCCGGAGCTCCGTCGCACAACTTCAGCAACATCGACCAACACGAACAAGGTCGGTCGATGCCGGCACCGTCGGCATTCTGCCTCATCAAGCAACCAGTTGCAGACCACCGCAGCATCTTGCAGTCCACCGCACCAGCTTGCAGACCACCGCACCAGCTTGCAGACCACCGCAGCAGCTTGCAGACCACCGCAGCAACGCAACCGGCATCGGGCTGCGGGATCGCACCCTCGATCCCGCAACCCGATGCCGACCAGCTGCGCCCCCGGCGTTGACCGGGCTCGGCCGGCCCAGGCAGACACCCCAGCCGACCCGGTCAGGCGGACAGCGCGGGCGACTGCCCCCACCGACGCGGCTCAGCCGACCAGTCCGGGCAGCTCGGGCGACCGGGCACGGCCGACCGGACACAGCCGACCAGACCGGGCAGCTCGGGCGACCGGGCACGGCCGACCGGACACAGCCGACCAGACCGGGCAGCTCGGGCGACCGGGCACGGCCGACCGGGCACAGCCGACCAGACTGGGCAGCTCGGGCGACCGGGCACGGCCGACCGGGCACAGCCGACCACCTCAGGCGGACAGCCGCTCCGGCTCTTCCAGTGCCGCAGCGACGGTGAACGGCGCCCCGGTCCGGGCCCGGACATCGGCGACCGTGACCCCCGGTGCCAGTTCGCGCAGCACCAGGCCGGTGGGCGTGACGTCCAGGACGCACAGGTCGGTGATGATGGTGTCCACCGCCCCGCGAGCCGTCAGCGGCAGCGCGCACTCCGGGAGGATGCGGGGCTCGCCGTCCTTGGTGACGTGTTCCATCAGCGCGATGATCCTGCGGGCGCCCTGCACCAGGTCCATCGCACCGCCCATGCCGGTCACCTTGCGGCCCGGGATCATCCAGTTCGCGATGTCACCGGTGGCGCTGACCTGCATCGCGCCCAGCACGGCGACATCGATCTTGCCGCCGCGGATCATCCCGAAGCTGGTGGCCGAGTCGAAGGTGCAGGCCCCGACCCGCATCGTCGTGGTGATCTTGCCGGCGTTGATCAGGTCGGCGTCCACCTCGTCGTCGTACGGTGCCGGCCCGAGCCCGAGGACGCCGTTCTCCGACTGCAGGACGACCTCCACCCCGTCCGGCATCTGCCCGGCGACCAGGGTGGGGATGCCGATGCCGAGGTTGACGTAGTCGCCGTCGTGCAGTTCGGCCGCGGCACGGGCGGCCATCTGCTCCCGGGTCAGGCCGTACGTCCGCGATCCCTCGACGCCCGCCCCCGCAGCCCCCGCGCCCGAGCCGCGCTCGGCCTCGCGGGAGCGTACGTGGCGGAACTCGATCGGCTTGTCGGCGGCCTGGGCCGGGGTGAGCGGCACCACCCGGTGGACGTAGATGCCGGGCAGGTGGATCTCCTCGGGGCGCAGTTCGCCGGGCTCCACCAGCTCCTCGACCTCGGCGATCGCAATGGTGGCGCACTGGGCCGCGAGCGGGTTGAAGTTGGCTGCCGAGCGGCGGAAGACCAGGTTGCCGTGCCGGTCCCCCTTCCAGGCCCGGACCAGGCCGTACTGGGTGGTGACGGACTCCTCCAGGACGAACTCGCGGTCCTCGCCCCGGAAGGTCATCCGGCGGGTCTCCTTCGGCGCGGAGACCTTGACGACCGCCCCGGTCTCGTCGTGCAGCAGCGGCAGGCCGCCCTCGCCGACCGGCGAGCCGGTGCCCGACGCGGTCCAGAAGGCGGGGATGCCCGCTCCGCCGGCCCGCATCTTCTCGGCCAGGGTGCCCTGCGGGACGGGCTCGAACTCGATCCGGCCGGTCAGGTACTGCCGTTCGAACTCGTGGTTCGAGGACACGTACGACCCGGTGAACCGGCTGATCCGCCCGGCGCTGACGAGCCGGCCCAGCGAGATGTCCTCGCCGGCACTCTGGGCGCCGGGATTGTTGGAGACGACCCGCAGGTCGGTGGCGCCCTGGTCCAGCAGGGCGCCGATGAGCACGTGCGGGGATCCGCAGCAGCCGAAGCCACCCACGGAGATCACCGCACCGTCAGGGATGTCGGCGACGGCCTGGGCGGCAGTGGGGACGACCTTGTCCATGTCTGTCAGCTCCTCTGTGGTTCCGGTGACGGGTGCCCGGGCTCAGGCGAACGCGCCGACGCCGGTGATGGATCGTCCGATGATCAACGACTGCACCGAGTCGGTGCCCTCGTACGTGTGCAGGGCCTCGAGGTCGGCCAGGTGGCGGATCACATGGTTCTCGAGCAGGATGCCGCTGCCCCCGAGCAGGTCGCGGGCGTCGGCGGCGACCGTACGGGCCGCCCGGGTGCACTGCACCTTGGCCATCGAGGCCTGTTCGGGGCGCAGCCGGCCGGCGGTGTCGAGGTCGGCGATCCGCCGGCAGTGCAGTTGCATGGTGACCAGCGAGCCGAGCATGGTGGCCAGCCGGTCCTGGACCAGCTGGTAGGACGCCAGCGGCCGGCCGAACTGCACCCGGGTGCCGGCATGGGCCAGCGCCGCCTCGTAGCAGGCGGTGGCGTGCCCGAGTGCGGCCCAGGCGATCCCGGCCCGGGTGGCCATCAGCACCCGGGACACGTCCCGGAACGAGTGCGCATGTGGCAGCCGGGCCGCGTCGGGCACCCACACGTCGGTGAGGGTGATCAGCGCCTGCGGGATGCCGCGCAGGCTGACCTTGCCGGTGATCGTCTCCGCGGCGTAGCCGGGGGCGTCCTGCGGGACGACGAACCCGTTGACCTTCCCCTCCTCGTTGCGGGCCCAGATGATCGTCATGTCGCCGACCGACCCGTTGCCGATCCAGCGCTTCTGGCCGTTCAGCACCCACCCGTCGCCGGAGCGTACGGCACTGGTCTCCAGGCCGACGGCGTCGGAGCCGTGCGCCGGCTCGGTGAGGCCGAAGGCACCGAGCTTCTCCGCCCGGGCGAGCGGGCCGAGCCACTCCTCCTGCTGCTCGGGCGAGCCGAGCAGGTGCAGGGAGCGCATGGTGAGGCCGCCCTGGACGGCGGTGACGGTCGCCAGCGACCCGTCGATCCGGGCCACCTCCATGTTGACCAGGCCGGCGGCGAGCGGCGACAGTGGCGCGCTGCCGCCCGGGACCGGCACACCGTCGGCGAGCAGGTCCAGCTCGCCCATCCGGCGGACCAGGTGCAGCGGATACTCGGCCTTCTCCCAGGCCTCATTGACATCCGGGAACGCGTCGTCGGCGAGCGTACGGGCACGGTCCCAGGCCGCCCGGTCCGCGCCGGCCACATCGGCGAAGACGTCATAGAAGTCGGTGGTCGGGCCCGCTGCGGCCACGGTCGCAGTGGAGGCGGCCGCGGTGGGGGTGGATGAGGCGATCGAGGTGGCGGTGGTCGAGGTGGAAGTGGTGCGGGTGACGGCGGGAGCAGACATCGTTGTCGTTCCTTCCAGTGGTGGGGTGATCGAGCGTGGGTCGGTGCAGGGGGGCATCCAGTGGGTCGGTCGGTCAGCGGTGGGCGGAGGTCGGGATCGGTCGGTCAGCGGTCGGTGTAGTCGTGGAAGCCGCGACCGGTCTTGCGGCCGAGGCGGCCGAGGTCGCACATCCGGCGCAGGACGCCGGGGACGACGGCCGCAGGGTCGCGGGTCTCGGCCCAGATCGCGTCACCGGCATCGCGGATGATGTCGAGGCCGATCAGGTCGCACAGCTCCAGCGGGCCCATCGGGTGCCCGGCGCCGAGCTTCATGGCGGTGTCGATGTCCTCGGCCGAGGCGTAGCCGGCCTCGTACATCCGCACCCCGGCCATCACGTACGGCACCAGCAGCCGGTTGACGAGGAAGCCGGGGCTGTCCCCGACGACCACCGCGATCTTGCCCAGCCGGTTGCCGGCGAGATCGCGGGCCGCCGCGGTGACCTCCGGCGCGGTGGCGAGGGAGGGGATGACCTCGACCAGGTCCATCCGCGGCACCGGGATGAAGAAGTGCAGGCCGAGGAAGCGCTCCGGCCGACGCAGCCGCCCGGCGAGGGTGGAGATCGGGATCGAGGAGGTGTTGGAGGCCAGTACGGCGTCCGCGTCCAGCAGTTCCTCGACGGCGCCGAGCACGGCATGCTTGAGGTCGACGAGCTCGGGGACGGCCTCGACGACCAGCGGCTGGCCGGCCAGATCGGCCGTCGTGGCGGTGGTGGTCAGCAGGGCCAGCATCGGCTCGACCTGCCCGGCCTCAAGGGTGCCCTTGTCGACCGACTTGAGCAGGCCCTTCTCGATGGTGCGCCGGGCCGAGGCGAGCGCGCTCCCGGTGGTGTCACAGAGCGTCACCGGCAGGCCGCCGCGCAGGGCGGTCTCGGCGATCCCGCGGCCCATCGAGCCGGCGCCGATGACACCGATCCGGTCGATCGGCCGGACGGTGCCGCTGCCGATGGCGGGCACTCTGTCGGTGCCGGTGGCAGGGCCAGGGGCGCTGCCGGGGACCGTGCCGGTGGCGGCGTGGTGCTCGAGTCCGATGGTCATGCGTCGTACCTCCTCAACAGTGCGGCGATGGCCTGCCCGCCGCCGATGCACAGGGAGACCACCGCGTACTCCAGGTCGCGGCGGGTCAGGTCGAGGGCGGCGCGCAGGGTGAGGATCGCCCCGCTGGCGCCGACCGGGTGGCCCATGGCGATCGCGCCGCCGTAGGGGTTCGTCCGCTCCGGGTCGAGCCCGGCGTCGCGGATCACCGCGACCGCCTGGGCGGCGAAGGCCTCGTTCAGCTCGATCACGTCCACATCGGCAGGGGTCAGACCGGTCGCGTCCCACAGCTTCGCCAGGGCATGCACCGGCGCGTAGCCCATCAGCTCGGGCTCCATCGCCGCGACCGTCACCTCCTCGAGGGTGGCCAGCGGACGCTGTCCGTGGTCGAGGGCAGCCGACTCCCGGGCCAGCACCAGGGCGGCCCCGCCGTCGTTGACGCCGGAGGCGTTGCCGGCGGTGACGGTGCCACCCTCGCGGAAGACCGGGCGCAGCGAACCGAGCCGGTCCAGGGTGGTGTCGGGGCGGGGATGCTCGTCGGTGTCGACCACGACGGGCCGGCGGCCGGAGACGGTCACCGCGGTGATCTCCTCGGCGAACGCCGCCTGCGCCGCGGCCGTGGCGGCCCGCCGCTGGCTCTCCAGGGCGAACTCGTCCTGGGCGGCCCGGTCGACGCCGTAGCGGGCGGCGACGTTCTCGGCGGTGACCCCCATGTGCTGGTTGCTGAACGGGTCGGTCAGCATCGCGACCGTGCCGTCGAGCAGCGTACGGTCGCCCAGCCGATTGTTCCCCCGGGAGCCGTACTCGAGGAACGGCATCCGCGACATCGACTCGTTGCCGCCGGCGACCACCACATCGGCGGCGCCCCAGACGATCCGCTGGGCGGCCGACCACACGGCCTGCAGGCCGCTGCCGCACAGCCGGTTCACGTTGTACGCGGGGGTGCTCACCGGCAGATCAGCGGCCAGCGTCACCCGGCGGGCGTTGTAGGAGTCCGGGCCGACCTGGCCGATGCAGCCCATCACGACCTCATCGACCCGGTCGGGGGCGGTGCCGGTGCGGGCCAAGGCCTCGCGGACCGCGGCGGCGCCGAGCTCGTGGGCGGGGACCTCACGCAGGCAGCCGCCGTACGAGCCGATGGGTGTCCGGGCGCCTCCCAGCAGGACCACTCTGTCCCTCTGTGTCATCTCACTCCGTTCGTCGGACGGGTCGGGGCCCGTCGTGGTCCGGTCGGTCACCGGGGCTGACTGCGTCACCGGGACCGGCCACGTCTCGGGGGTCGGACCCCGGACCTACCGAGCGATCGCTCGGTAGCAAGAGTGTGACCCGGAACACAAGGCATGTCAAGCAGGTCACATCTGCCGCCATGAGCGGACACCCGGCGGGGCGGTCGCGGCCCGTACGATCACAGGACCCCCACCCCCGAGGAGCCACCGTGGACGATTCCGACCGGCCGGACGACTGGCGTGATTTCGGTCGCGAGACCTTTCCGCCGTTGCTGCGCGGGGCGCTGACCTGTTTCGCCGGGCAGGGCTACCACGGCACGACGATCCGGACGATCGCCGCCGCGGTGGGCCTGTCGGTGCCGGGGCTCTACCACCACTACGCCTCCAAGCAGGAGCTGCTCGCGGCGGTGATGGAGCAGGCCATCGGCGACCTGCTCACCCGGACCCGGGCGGCGGTCGACCGGGCCGGTGACGATCCGCTGCGCCGGTTCGACGCCGTGGTGGAGAGCCTGGTGCTGTTCCACGCCCACCGCCGCGACGAGGCGTTCGTCGCGGCCAGCGAGCTGCGGGCCCTGGAGCCGGCCCACCGGGAACGCCTGGTGGGGATGCGTGACGAGCAGGAGGGGCTGCTCTACGCCGCGGTCGCCGACTGCGTCGCGCGCGGGGACTTCCCGGCGACAGCGGCCCGCGAGGCCGGGCGCGCGGTGATCACGATGTGCACCGCGGTCGCCACCTGGTACCACATCAGCGGCCCGATCGCCCCGGAGGAGCTCGCCGCGACGTACGTCCTGCTGGCCCGCCGGACGATGGGGCTGCCCGACCCGGGCACCGCCGGTTAGACTCAGTCCCGGCCGGCGCACCGCCGCCAGGGGGAGGATCGTCCATGCAGGGGAAGCCACGCGGCTTCGACAAGGCCATACAACTCATCGAACGCGGCGTCGACATCCCCAACCCGTGGAGCATCGACATCGGCGACGACGTCGATGTCGACCGGATCTCCGCCGACGGCGTGACGATCCACCCGGGCTGCCGGATCCATGGCGCCTCGACCGTCATCTCCGCCGGGGTCCAGCTCGGTGAGGAGGCCCCGGTCACCCTGCAGGACTGCCGACTGGGCCCGGACGTACGCCTCAAGGGTGGCTACTTCTCCCGCTCCGTCTTCCTGGAGGCCGCCTCGATGGCGCTCGGCGCCCATGTCCGGGAGGGCACCCTCCTCGAGGAGCAGGCCGGTGGCGCCCACACGGTCGGGCTGAAGCAGACGATCCTGTTCCCGTTCGTCACGCTGGGCAGCCTGATCAACTTCTGCGACGTCCTGATGGCCGGCGGCACCAGCCGCCGCCACCACAGCGAGGTCGGCTCCTCCTACATCCACTTCAACTTCACCCCGGACGGCAACAAGACCACCGCCTCGCTGTTCGGCGACGTGCCGCGCGGGGTGATGCTCGACCAGCCACCGATCTTCCTCGGCGGCCAGGGCGGCACGGTCGGGCCGGTCCAGGTCGGCTTCGGCACCGTGGTCGGCGCCGGATCGATCCTGCGCGACGACGTCCGGGAGGACGGCCTGCTGGTCCTCACCCCGCCGACCGACGGGATCCGCCGCCCCAACACGCCGCGCCGCTACAAGCGGCTCGCGCCACTGCTGGAGAAGAACATCGGCTACGTCGCCAACCTGCTCGCGCTCGAGGCGTGGTACCGCGGGGTCCGCCGGCCGTTCTTCGCCGCCCAGGAGTTCGGCGAGCTGGTGCTGGAGGGGGCGCTGGAGATGCTGGAGTCCGCCCGCGAGGAGCGTACGAAGCGCCTGGCCGCCCTGATCACGACGATCGCCCCGGACACCGAGGGCCGCCGCCAGCTGGTCGAGCACCGGGCCGAGCTGCTCGAGGCCTGCACGCCGGACCGGATACCGGCACCGCTGCTGATCGTCCCCGAGGCACTGGCCGCGCCGCTCGCCACCGCGGCGGTGGCCGGCACCCCGTACATCGCCGCCGTCCAGGCGCTGGACACCGCGGCGAAGGAGGCGGGCACCGGCTGGCTGCAGGCGATCATCGACGACACCTGCACCCGGGCCGCGGGGCCGGTCCCCGACATGGGCCTGTTCGAGACCGCTTGAGATCGCCCGGTGACGGGTGCCCGGCGGCCGCGCCGGGCACCCGTCCCGCGGCGACACACGTCCGGTGGACCCCCGGCAGACGTCCCGGCCCCGGGTGACAAGATCACGTCGGGCGAAGACCCGGCAGCAGAAGGAGACACAGCAGATGGGCAAGTTGTTCGGCACCGACGGCATCCGCGGCGAGGCCAACCGATATCCGATGGACGCGATCACCGCCTTCCGTCTGGGCCAGGCCGTCACGCACGTGGTGCGCCGGGACAAGCCTGCCGCGCACCGGGTGCGGATCGTCATCGGCAAGGACACCCGGATCTCCGGCGACATGCTGGAGAGCGCACTGGTGGCGGGCGTCACCTCGATGGGCGGCAATGTCGAGAGGGTCGGCGTGCTGCCGACCCCCGGCATCGCGTACATGACCGAGTCGATGCGCGCCGACGCCGGGTTCGTCGTCTCCGCCTCGCACAACCCGTACCAGGACAACGGCATCAAGGTCTTCGCCGGCACCGGCTACAAGCTCTCCGACGAGGACGAGCACGAGATCGAGGAGCTCATCCTCGGTGACCGGCTGGACTCCCTGGCGGCCGCCGCGCATGACCTCGGCAGCGCCCACCGGCTCGAGGACGCCGTCGGCCGCTACACCGTCTTCCTGAAGAACACCTTCCCCCGAGAGCTGTCGATGGAGGGCTTCAAGGTCGTCCTCGACACTGGCAACGGCGCCACCTACCAGGTCGGCCCGGCCATCTTCCGCGAGCTCGGCGCCCAGGTCACGGTGATCCACGACGAGCCGGACGGCTACAACATCAACGCCGACTGCGGCTCCCAGCACACCCAGGACCTGCGGGCCGCGGTGCTGGCGAACGGCGCGAACGTCGGGCTCGCCTTCGACGGTGACGGCGACCGGCTGATCGCCGTCGATGAGCTGGGCAACGAGATCACCGGCGACCAGATCCTCGTCGTCTGCGCCAACCAGCTGCACGCCGAGGGCCGGCTCAGGAACGACCTGCTCGTCTCGACCGTGATGAGCAACCTGGGCATGACCGTGGCCTGCGAGAAGTACGGCTACAAGCACCATGCCGCCAAGGTCGGCGACCGCTACGTGCTCGAGGACATGCGCCGCCTCGGGGCCAACCTGGGCGGCGAGGACTCCGGCCACGTCATCTTCCTCGACCACCACACCACCGGCGACGGCGAGCTCACCGCCCTCCAGGTGGTGGCGACGATGCTGAAGACCGGCAAGCCGCTGTCCGAGCTGGCCGCCGCAATGGACGTCTTCCCGCAGGTGCTGGTGAACATCGACGTGCAGCGCAAGCCCGCCATCGACACCGTCCCGGCGCTGGTCGCCGCCATCGAGCAGGCCGAGACCGACCTGGCCGGCAAGGGCCGGGTGCTGGTGCGCTACTCCGGCACGCAGAACCTCTGCCGGGTGATGGTGGAGGGGCCGACCAAGGAGCTGACCGCTCGCTACGCCGCGTCGATCGCGGACACCGTCCGCGCCACCATCGGCTGAGCGATGTCCTCCCTCGACCCGGTCCTCACCGAGCTGGCGGACCGGGCGCTGCGGGCGACCTCCTTCCGCGGGCCGCTGACCGGCTCCCAGCTGCACGAGGCGCTGGGAGCGGCCGGTTTCCCGCTGTGGAAGGCCTGTCTGGGCGACGAGCGACTCGCCCACCGGGTGATCGGGAAGCGCTACGTACGCCTCGACATCAAGCTCGACGGGTACGTACGGCTCTCCCCCTCGATCCTGCGTGAGTTCCTCACCTATACCGTGGTGGGGCCGGCCGACCGGCCGGAGGCGCTCGACGAGGCGGCGGCCGCGCTGGCCGATCACATCGAGCAGGTCAGCCGGCGCAAGCTCTACACGGCCCGCCGGATCATGGCCGACATCACCCGTCCGTTCCTCGCCGACCCGCAGCTCGCCGGGCACTTCTGCGTCGCGATCGCCGGCGACATCGTCTACGGGATGGCGCACGACGTGCTCCGCCCCGAGCGGTCCACCGGGATCCTGGTGCAGGGCTCCGACCTCGACATCGTCGTCCTGGTGGCCGACGACGCCCCCGACGGGCTCGCCACCGCACTGGACGAGGCGATCTATGCCAAGAAGTACTTCTACCTGCGCAATCCGGGCTTCCGCGAGGAGCTGGACTACATCGTCAAGCCGCTGTCGACGTTGCGGCGCCAGACCGCGCTGGGCGACTTCCACGACATGGTGGCCTGCAAGGTGTGGGCGGAGAGCCGGCTGCTGACCGGTGACGAGGCGCTGTTCCGGGCCGGCAAGCAGGTGCTGGCGGACGCCGGGGTGGTCGACCGGCTGCACCGGGTGGCCCGGGCCGCCACCGAGACCCGGGCGGCCCAGCAGCAGCGCCTGCTCGCCGTCCGCGACGACGAGCTGTGCGACGACGACATGGGGTTGTTCTACACGGCCGAGGAGTCCGAGGAGTTCCGCTGAGCGGCACGCGCCCGACGGACCCACTGGGGTCGGTCGGGACGCCACACGGCCGGACCAGGCCCTGCGTCCACGAGGCGCCGCCTCCGGGACACGAGTCCCCTCCCCCAGAAGACGAGTTCGTGCTACCTCCGGGACACGAGCCCCCTCCCCAGAAGACGAGTTCGTGCTACCTCCGGGACACGAGCCCCCTCCCCAGAAGACGGATTCCTGCCGCCTCCGGGACACGAGTCCCTGCTGCCTCCGGAACATGAGACGCGGATCCAAGGCATGAGAGCCGTGACCGCTCAGAGACCAGGGCGAGACCGTGCCGTGATCCAGACCGACCCTGCGACCCGATTTCGTGATCCGCATCACATCATCCTGAGGGTTTCCTGAGGTTCGTCCGGCAGGGCGGGACCGCCACCCGAAGTCGCCACGACAGGCGTCCGGCAAGGGGATTCAGTCCGGCGCAAGGTGGAGTCAAGGGTGGCACCGGGGCCCCTGACCACCCCCCTCCGGGAGTCCCCGGACCCCGCCACCCCGGACACCTGGGCTGTTATCGGTTTGTGATCTTGTCGCCGGTCGGGTTAGCGTGACGATCGCGTGGTCGCATCCAGGGTCCATGCCGCGGGCGGTCCGCCTAGTTCTGCCGCCGCTCGTGTCCGTTGTCATCAACGTCCAGGCAGAAGCGGGGGAACCACTTGTGACCGGCCCACCAGGTCGGCCTTGGGGTGAAGCCGACGGGGACCACCACATCCCCTGACGCCGGGTGCCTCCCACCCGAACCCGACAGCTCACTTCGCAGGCGTACGGAGGCCCCCCATGTCGCAGTCCCTGTCCATCACGCCGCGCCGCAGCGCGGGCACCGCCACCAACCGCACTTGGCGCGCCCATTCCCTGGCCGCCCACAGCGCCGGGTACACCGACACCTCGGCAGCCCGCCGCGCCGGCATCGCTGCTGTCGCCGGCCTCGTCACCCTCGGTGGCGCCGGCGCCGCCCCGATCGCCGCACACGCCGAGGGCTCCGCCCCGGCCGGTGCCACGACGACCACCATGGCCGCGGTCACCAGCAGCACGTCGTCCTCGAGCTCCGCGACGACCCGCCACACCACCGTCGCGCTGAACGTCCGCACCGGCGCCGGCACCCAGTACAACCGGGTCACCACCCTGCCGAAGGGGACCTCGGTGACCACCACCGGCGTCACGACCGACGGCTGGACCGAGATCAACTACAACGGCGCCAAGCGCTGGGTCGCCACCCGCTACCTGACCGACGGCGTCCCGCGGTCCGGCAGCTCGCCGGCGGGCACCAAGGCCACCGCCACCTCGACGAAGTCGACGGCGTCGGTCGACGTCTCCTCGCTGTCCGGCACGCGCGCCTCGATCGTCAAGGCCGCCTACAGCGGCGTCGGCTCCGCCTACGTCTACGGCGGCACCAAGTTCGGCGCCTGGGACTGCTCGGGCTTCACCCAGTGGGTGTACGCCAAGGCGGGCGTCAGCCTGCCGCGCACCTCGTACGCCCAGCCCGGCGCCCTGAAGCGCACCAGCACCCCGCAGCCCGGCGACCTGGTGCTGCAGAACGGCGGCGGCCACGTGGGCATCTACGTCGGCAACGGCATGATGATCTCCGCCCTGAACCCGCGCGAGGGCACCCAGGTGCACCCGGTCAGCTGGATGCCGGTCAGCGGTTACTACACCGTGGCCTGACACTCGTTCCGGCTTCACGGGAACTTCCTCGATGCCCCCGGCACTCCGCCGGGGGCATCGTCACGCCCGGGGCGTCCTCACGTCCGGGGCATCGTCACACCCGCGGCGTCATCCTGCCTGGGCGGCGTCACGTCCGGGGCATCGTCACACCCGCGGGCGGCGTCATCCTGCCTGGGCGGCGTCATCATGCCGGGGCGTCGCAGCATTCAGCGACAGCGGCCGGGCAACCTGGCTGACGCAGCCACGTAGACCGACGTACCGCGCATAGGCCGACGTTCGCCA
This sequence comes from Raineyella sp., assembly GCF_034933565.1. Taxonomy (NCBI): domain Bacteria; kingdom Bacillati; phylum Actinomycetota; class Actinomycetes; order Propionibacteriales; family Propionibacteriaceae; genus Raineyella; species Raineyella sp. The sequence continues at coordinate 43,487 of NZ_JAYFNG010000003.1, read as the reverse complement.
ACTTCGACGCCCTTCCTCCGTCGGCCTGCTCGAGGAAGGGCGTCCGTCCTGAGAATCGTCGGTCAACGCGCAACCGTCACCTCGCCCCACCCCCTGCGCCGCCAGCCGCCAGCCGCCAGCCGCCAGCCATCAGCCATCAGCCATCAGCCATCGGTCACCGACCACCGACCACCGACCACCGACCAAGGCCATCAACACCGCCGGGAGAGTGACCACAGAGGGTGACCAGGGGCGCTCGTTCAATCCTGTGAATACCCCTCGGGGGTACAGGCGAAACGGCGTCATTACGTGGGTCACCCACCTCCCCCTCACAGAAATGTCGAACATTCAAATACACAGCTGCATCGACTCCTACATAACGTCGTACTACCTCTGACGGTGATGTACTTTTCATCCGTACCCCCCAAACCAATGGAGAGGAAGAGGGAACGATCATGGAACGCACCGTCTACGGTGTTCTGAGCCGCGTGGCAGCCGTCGTGCTGGTTCTCGTGGGTGTCGCTGCCATCATCGGCGGCACTTGGGCCCATGGATACGTGAAGAATCAGCTGTCGTCGGAGCGCATCACCATGCCCGCCGGCGCTGCCCTCACGAACGACGACATGAAGGCCGCACTGACCAAGTACGCCGGCACCCCGCTCGACAACGGCCCGAAGGCCGAGGCCTTCGCCAACCACTACATCCTCGAGCACATGAACGCCTCGAGCAGCGGCAAGACCTACAACGAGATCTCCGGCCAGTACCAGACGCTCTCCAAGGACACCAACGCCGACCCGGCCCAGGTCAAGAAGCTCGGTGACCTGCGGCAGAGCCTGTTCATGGGTGACACCCTGCGCGGCATGCTGCTGACGGCGTACGCCTGGTGGCTGGTCGGGACCATCGCCCTGTGGGCCGGCATCGCCCTCGTGGTCATCGCCGTCATCCTCGGCATCCTCGGCTGGGGCCCGCTGCGCAGCAAGTCCTCCACCACAGCCTGACCCCACGGCCCCACGGACGGACACACCCCCCACAGCGCGCCCCCACGGACGGCGCACCGTTCACAGCGCACCACCCGCGTAGACACAACCGCGGACCCCGAGCTCGGGGTCCGCGGTTGTTGTTCCTGCCGGCGAGGGCGCCCGGTCAGACCGTGAGTGGCCACGCGGCGCCCCGCCAGCACAAGTAGTCACATGGCACCCGGCCAGCGCAAGTAATCAGACGCACCCGGTCGGATGGACCCGGTCGGATGGACCCGGTCGGATGCACCCGGTCGGACGTGAGTGGCCACGCGGCGCCCGGCCAGCGCAAGTGGTCACGCGGCGAGCGGGCGCACCAGGCCGCCCGGGACGTCGCGGAGCACCGCGGCGATCTCCGGGAGCAGTTCACGGAAGACGCTGGTGCGACGCCACAGCAGGGCGATGTCGCGGTGCGGCGCGGGATCGGCGAAGCGCCGCAGGGCGATCCCCGGGTTCGGGGTCACCGGCGGCGCGACGGCCAGTTCGGGCAGCAGAGTCGCCCCCACCCCCGCGGCGACCATGTGCCGCAGTGTCTCCAGACTGGTCGCCCGGAAGCCCACATGTTCGGTCGCCCCGGTCTCGGCGCAGATCTCGAGGGCCTGGTCGCGCAGGCAGTGCCCCTCGGTGAGCAGCAGCAGGTCCTCCCCGGCCAGCGCCTCGGGATCGAGAGGGCCGTCGCCCTCGGCGACCGCGTCCCCCACCGGCGCGGCGAAGATGAAGTCCTCGCGGAACAGCGGTTCGATGTGCAGGGTCTCGTCGACGACCGGCAGGGCCACCGCCGCAGCGTCGAGGGCACCGCTGCGCAACTCATCCAGCAGCACCGCCGTCTTCTCCTCGACCAGGAGGATCTCCAGGCCCGGGAAGCGGTTGTGCAGCTCGGGCACGACGTGCGGCAACAGGTACGGCCCGAGGGTCGGGAACAGGCCGATCCGGATGGTGCCCGCGTGCGGCTTGCGGGCCTGCCGGGCCAGCGCACGGATGTCCTCCGCATCGGCCAGGATGCGACGGGCCCGGACGACCACCGCCTCGCCCACCGCGGTGAAGATGACGCTACGTGAGCTGCGCTCGATCAGCACCACGCCGAGCTCGGACTCCAGCTTGCGCAGCTGCGTCGACAGAGTGGGCTGGCTGACGAAGCACGCCGCCGCCGCACGCCCGAAGTGGCGGTGCACATGCAGCGCCACCAGATACTCCAGGTCACGCAGGTTCATCGGGTCCTCCTCCGCGAGAGGGTGGCACCGACCCCCCAGATCGGTGCCACCCGCCGTTCGACGTCCGTACGCTCGACATCCGTACGCTCGACGTCCGTACGCTCAAGTGCTCATACGGTCAGCGCGTCCGTTGTGCGACGCGCGTACGGTCAGCGTGCCGCCGCGGCCACCGGCGCCGAGGTGCGGATCATGTGCTCGAAGGCGCTCAGCGCCGCCGTGGCGCCGGACCCCTCGGCGATGACGATCTGCTTGAACGGGACGGTGGTGCAGTCGCCGGCGCCGTAGATGCCGGGGATGCTCGTCGCGCCCTTCTCGTCGATGACGATCTCGCCGCGCGGCGTCAGCTCGACCGAGCCCTTCAGCCACTCGGTGTTGGGCAGCAGGCCGATCTGGACGAAGACGCCGTCGACCGCCAGGGTGTGCAGCTCGCCGGTCCGGCGGTCCTCGTACTGCAGCCCGGTCATCTGCGCACCGTCGCCGTCGACCTCGGTGGTCCGCGCGGAGGTGACGACGTCGGTGTTGGGCAGGCTGTCCAGCTTGCGCAGCAGGACATCGTCGGCCTTCAGCTGATCGAGGAACTCGACCACGGTCACGTGTTCGGTGACACCGGCCAGGTCGATGGCGGCCTCGACCCCGGAGTTGCCGCCGCCGACCACGGCGATCGGCTTGCCCTTGAACAGCGGGCCGTCACAGTGCGGGCAGAACGAGACGCCCTTGTTGCGGTAGTCGGCCTCACCGGGGACGCCCAGCGTACGCCACCGGGCGCCGGTCGCCAGGATGACGGTGCGGGCCTGCAGGCGCCCGCCGCCGTCGAACTCGACGGTGTGCAGCTCGCCGTCGAGGCCCGGGACCAGCCGGGAGGCCCGGACACCGGCGATCTGGTCGATGTCGTACGCGCTCATGTGCTCGCCGTACGCGGCGCCGAGCTTGGGGCCCTCGGTGTAGACCTGCGAGATGTGGTTCTCGATGGCCATCGTGTCGAGCACCTGGCCGCCGATGCGGTCGCACGCCATGCCGGTGCGGATGCCCTTGCGGGCGGCGTAGATCGCCGCCGCGGCACCGGCCGGGCCGCCGCCGATGACGAGCACCTCGTACGGGGCGCGCGCGTTGAGCTTGTCGGCGGTGCGGGCCGCGGCGTGGTGGTCGAGGCGCTCGACGAACTGCTTCATGTCGGTCCGCCCGGAGCCCCACTCCTCCCCGTTCAGGTAGATGGTCGGGACGGCGAGGATGCGCCGCTCCTCGACCTCGTCCTGGAAGAGCGACCCCTCGACGGCGACGTGCTTGATCCGCGGGTTCAGGACGGCCATCGCGTTCAGCGCCTGGACGACCGTCGGGCAGTTCTGGCAGGTCAGCGACATGTACGTGACGAACTCGTAGTCACCGTCGAGGTCCTTGACCGCCGCGATCGTCTCGGCGTCCTCCTTGACCGGCACGCCACCGACCTGCAGCAGCGCCAGGACCAACGAGCTGAACTCGTGGCCCATCGGGATGCCGGCGAACCGGATGGAGATGTCCGCCCCCGGCCGGGTGATGGCGAAGGAGGGGCGACGCTCGTCGTCGTCGGCGCGGACGTGGGTGACCAGATCCGACAGGCCGGCGATCTCGTCGAGCAACTCGGCCAGCTCACGCGACTTCGGACGGTCGTCCAGGGAGCTGACGAGCTCGACGGGCTCGGTGATCTTCGTCAGGTACTGCTCCTGCAGCTGGGTCTTGAGGGTGGCGTCGAGCATGGGATCCTCCGAGTGTCGGGTCGACGGGCGGCGCGCTGGTGACGCGCCCGGGCGAAAGGGCCCCGATCGGACGGCCGGGGCGGGGTTTGAGGAGGGAGCGGGGTGAACGGCCGGTGGGCGCCCGGTCGGACCGGGCGCCCACCGTTCACCTCTGCACATGCCCGGAGCGTCTCCGGGCGGGCCCGATCGGATCGATCGGACGGGGGCAGATCAGATCTTGCCGACGAGGTCGATGCCCGGGGTGAGGGTCTTCTCGCCCTCTTCCCACTTGGCCGGGCAGACCTCGCCCGGGTGGGCGGCGACGTACTGGGCGGCCTTGATCTTGCGGATCAGCTGGCCGGCCTCACGGCCGATGCCCTCGGCGGTCGTCTCGATGTACTGGATGGTGCCCTCGGGATCGACCAGGAAGGTCGCGCGGTCGGCCTGGCCGGCGCCCGGACGCATGTTGTCGAAGTTGTTGGTGATGGTGCCGTTCGAGTCGCCCAGCATGTAGTACTGGATCTTGCCGACCTCCTCGGAGGAGTCGTGCCAGGCCTTGTGGACGAAGTGCGAGTCGGTCGACACGGAGAAGACCTCGACGCCGAGCTTCTGCAGCTCCTCGTAGTGGTCGGCCATGTCACCGAGCTCGGTCGGGCAGACGAAGGTGAAGTCGGCCGGGTAGAAGAAGAAGACGGACCACTTGCCGACGGTGTCCTTGTCGGAGACCTCGACGAACTTCCCCTGGTGGAAGGCCTGCGTGGTGAACGGCAGGATCTTGGTGTTCATGAGCGACATCGGGTGAACCCCTTTGAACTAGGTGGCTTGCTGAATGCAATACAGAGTCTATATCGCAAAAAGTCAGATCGATAGGCATTTTCGATCGAACCTGTGGATCGGACCATAGGCTCCGCCTATCGACCTGACCTTGGCCCACGCCATTCGGTGTGGGTCAGGATGCATGTCGTCTGATCGGGGCTCGGTCGTACCGGACGGCGGGCCCTTGCCCGGTCGACAGGACTCTCGCCTCTGCCGGGCGGACCGGACGTCCGACCGGACGATGGACCGGACGGATAGCCTGGAGGCACGCTCCTGACCGAGGATGGATCATGGCTTCTGGAAGGTTCTACCTGGACAAGGCCGACCCGGAGAACTGGGCCGCCACCAACACCTGGTCCGCCCGGATCGCCGGATCGGCCCGGGACGCCGGCCTGCACCCGGCAGTGATCGAGTTGATGAGCGTGCGCATCTCCCAACTCAACGGCTGCGCGTACTGCCTCGACGTGCACGGTCGCAAGGCCCTCCAACTGGGCATCACGGCGCAGCAGCTCTCCGTACTGCCGAGCTGGCGGGAGGCCGACGAGCTGTTCTCCGACCTCGAGCGGGCCGCCCTCACCATCGGCGAGGCGGCGACCGAGCTGCCCGACCCGGAGCTGCGCAGGGCCGAACTGGCCCGGGCCCGCGCGGCACTGACCGACGCGCAGTACTCGGCCCTGCAATGGGTGGCGATCCGGATGAACGTCTACAACCGCATCTCGATCCTCAGTGAGCATCCGGTCCGCCCACGCGAGTGAGGTCCGCCGACGACCGACCCACACGCGTGACGTCCGCCGACGATTCACGCCGGCGGACGCCGACCGGGTAGGGTGGGCGACCGAAAGGGAGTAGTCCCCAACAGTCGTGTCGACACACTGGCTCTTGCCCGGCACGACGGGCCATCGATGATGGCGGACGAGACTTTCGACCGCTCACCCCACCCATCGGACGGGGACGGTCGGAGTCATCCCTGTTCCGGGCTGCCTGCGGCCGCGCCCGGAGAGGATCCCTGTGAACGCCCTGCTCCTCAGCATCGCCGTCATCTTCGTCGCCGAACTCGGCGACAAGAGCCAGCTGATGGCGATGACCTTCGCCGCCCGCTACCGCCCCCGCGACGTGCTGATCGGCATCAGCATCGCCACGGCGATCGTGCACCTGGTGTCGGTCGGCATCGGCTTCTTCATCGGCGACGTGTTCGCCCAGTGGCAGGGCGGCATCGCCATCGTGGCGGGCATCGCATTCCTGGCGTTCGCGGTGTGGACCCTGCGCGGCGACGAGCTCACCGAGGCAGAGGCCGACAAGGCTCGCAACGCCAAGGGGTTCTCGCTCGTCGCCGTCGGCAGCGCGTTCTTCCTGGCCGAGCTCGGCGACAAGACGATGCTGGCCACCATCACCCTGGCCACCCAGGAGAACTGGTTCTGGACCTGGGTCGGCTCGACCATCGGCATGGTCGCCGCCGATGCCCTGGCGATCCTGGTCGGCTTCATCCTGAAGCGGAAGCTCCCGGAGAAGGCGATCAAGTACGGCGCGGCCGCCCTGTTCGTCCTCTTCGGCCTGGCGCTGATCGGCGAGGGCACCGGGGTCTTCGGCGGCTGAACCCGTACGGCCTCAGCGTGCCATGCCAGCCGCCGGGTATGTCACGCCAGCCCGCCGGTGTGCCATGCGATCCCGCCGGGCGTGCCACGCGATCCCGCCCGGGTATGTCACGCGATCCCGCCGGGCGTATCACGCCATGGCGCAGCACCGGGACCCGGCCGGCCCCCGGGTGGCATGATGCTGCGGTGACCACGCCCGTCGACCTCCCCACCCGCAACTGGTGCGAGACCGCGACCCTGGCCCGGCCGGAGCGTTCGTACGCCGTGGCGGGTGCCGACGGGATCGCCGAGCTGCTCACCGCCCACCCCGGCAGCCGGGTGCAGGTGCTCGGCTCGCGGTTCAGCTACCCGACGCTGATCGACGGCACCGATGCGATCGCGCTCCACCTGCGCAGCGCCGGGCCGCGCGTGATCCGGCTCGATCGTGACGCGGTCACCGTTACCGCCGACTGCACCCTCACCGAGGTGTGGGAGCACGTCCGCGACTGGGGCCTGACGCTGCCGGTCTGCCCGCCGGTGATCACCGAGCAGACCGTCGCCGGCGCGCTCGGCACCGGCACCCACGCGCAGGGTCTGGGCGAGGGCCTGCTCGCCGACGCGGTGCTCGCGGTGGCGTACGTCGGGGCGGACGGTGCCGAGCACGAGGTGACGGCCGATGACGAGGAGTACGGGGCGTTCCTGCTGCACCTGGGCAGCCTCGGCGTCCTCACCCGGGTGACCCTGGCCGTACGGCCCAACAGCCGCTACCACTGCGCCAAGTACACGACCTCGGGCGGCGAGCTGCGCGAGGGTTTCGCGGCCTGGAACCGCCGCTCGACCCAGGTGAAGGCCTGGTGGTGGGTCGAGGAGGATCGCGCCCACGTCTGGGAGGTCCGTCCACTCGGATCGCCGGGATCACCGGACCCGTCCGGATCGTCGGACCTGCAGGGACCGCAGGGATCGCACCGGGTGGCCGACGGAGCCACCGCAGCGCACTCCGACGCGCCGCACACGGACCTCAACCCCATCCTCGAGGCCACCCGGGCCCGGCTCGGCGACGACACCGGCGAGCATGACGACGATGCGGCCCCGCAACGTACGGTCGGGCGGTTCTTCGACTACTCGGACACCACCGGTGATCTGGTGGAGATCTTCCGCAACGGCATCCCGGCACCGCAGATCAACATGGAAGTGGGCGTCCCGCTCGACCGGTTCGACGAAGCGGCGGTGGCCCTGGCCCGGGTGATCACCGCATCGCCGTTCCGGATGCACTACCCGGTCATCCTGCGCCCGACCGGGCCGAGCCGGGCCTGGCTGTCCTCGGCCTTCGGACGCGAGGTGGTGTGGTTCGGGTTCGTCGTCTACCAGCGCCCCGACGGGTCGGTGCCGGACGGCTCGGTCGAGCTGCTCGGCGAGATCCAGCGGGAGCTGGCGGCCCTCGGCGGCCTGCCGCACTGGGGCAAGTACTTCGACGCCGACCTGTTCGATCTCACCGCGCTGCCCCGCTTCGAGGAGTTCCGGACGGTCCGGTCGCGGCTCGATCCGCAGGGCCGGTTCCTCAGCCCTCAGGTCGCGGACCTGCTCCGGCACCGACCCGTACGCCCCGCGACGGCAGGCTGACCCCCGGGACCTCCCGTGGCACCGCGCTCGCCACCGTCGGCGCCGAGGTCGCCATCATCGACGCTGTGCTCGCCACCGATCGGGGCGGCGTCACGGGCCCGGACACCGGCTGCGGGTCCGGCACCGGACGGGCGGTCGCGGACCGCCGCCGGCGGGCAGTGAGTCGTCCGGCAGCCCGCGCCCCGAGGGCCTCGAGACCCGCCACCGGCCAGCCGGTCGCCGCCGGCCGGCGCAGGAACACCGGGCCGATCGCGAAACCGATCAGTGCCGCGACCGTGTGCCCGAGCGAGGTGAAGCCCGGCGAGGTGAACGCGGCCTGCGCCACGTACGCCACGATCAGCGCGGCCCAGGCGATCCGCCACCGGCCCCGCAGTCCGTACGTGCCGACCGCGGCGAGACAGAAGAACGCGTAGCTGGCGCCGACGTCGATGGTGTTCGCCACGGTCGTCGGGACCCGCCCGGAACTGACCCCGACCGTGAGCAGCACCGCGACCAGCAGGGTGGCGCCGATGTGACCGACCCAGAAGACCAGCAGCCAGGCGCGGGTGCCGATCCAGCGTTCGATCGGCGCCGCGATCAGGGTGAACAGGACCAGCCAGCCGACCATCTCGACCGGGGTGGCCCAGAACGCGCTGCGGACCAGCACCGTCATCGGTTCCTGCCGCAGCTGGTGCAGGTTGGTGCTCATGTCGCGCAGCAGGGCCAGGCTCACCCGGCTGCCGGCGCCGGCGAGGATCCAGGTGGTCACGCCGAGCACGGCCAGCGTCACGAAGGTCGCCGGGGCGCTGCATACGTACCCGATGATCGCCGGGCCGTGGTGCAGCCACAGGGCGTGCAGGCGGCGCGTCCCCGGCCAGTCGCGCGCGGAGGCGAAGGTGACCAGGCCGATGGCGAGGGCGACGACGAGTGTGACCATGGGAGACTCCCGCGAGTCGATGTGGCGGACCGGAAGGACGTGGCGGGCCGAACGACCCAGTGGATCGGGACGATGCGCTGGACCGAGGCGATGTGGTGGATCGAGGCGATGTGCTGGACCGACGCGATGTGGTGGATCAGAACCGTCCGGTGGATCGGACGAGTCCATGGTGGCCACGATGGGCAGGTCGGGGATGAGAGGTTCCCATGCGGTTGCTGTGTGGCGGGGAGGATCCCGGAACCGACCCGGAACCGGTCGGGGCCGAGCACCCAGAAGTCCCCGATCCCCGGCCAGCGGGCCGCGTCCCGGAGTCGTGGCTGGCTAGCCTGGAACCAAGCGCAGCCGGTCCGCCCGGCGCACCATCACGGGAGCACTGACATGGGATTCAACTTCGACGAGGCCAAGAAGAAGCTCAACCTGGACGAGACGCTGGACAAGGTGGCCAAGGTCGTCAAGGAGACCGTCGACCAGATCGACGACGCGATCGAGAAGGGCCGCGAGACCCTCAGCGAGAAGCTCGAGCCGAAGCAGGAGGGCGAGGCCCCCACCGCCGAGCCCGGCCCCACCCCGCAGCCCGGCCCTGACGCCGAGCCCGGTCCTGACACCCAGCCGGGTCCTGACACCCCGCCCGGCGAGGGGGAGAACGCCAAGCCCGACTACACGATCTGAGCCGGATCCACCCGCTGACCCGACCGTACGATCCCACGGACCACGTGGCCCGGGCCGCCCCACGGCCCGCGGTTCCCGTGGTCCGTGTGCTGTGTCCGGGATCCGCCGTCGCTCCTCGCTGTCCCTGGCCTGTCCGCCCGGGGCCCGCTGGCAGACCAACTCACTAGCGACGAGGAAGCCACTCCCTGGCCCGTCCGCCCGGGGCCCGCTGCCCAGGCTCAGTCCGCCAGTTCCAGCGGGCGGCCCTCGAAGTCGGCGAGCCGCTGCGCCTCGGCGATGATCGCCTGCCGTTGGGGTGCGGACACCGCCGGACTGAGGGCGAGCGTGACCCGCGTCGTCGCCCCGGTGGCCCGGCGCTGCCACAGGCCGACCTCGGCGAGGTCACAGATCACCACCCCACCGCCGACCCGCGCGTACGTGGGCGGCCGGTCCCCCATCGGATGGCCGTCGGTCCGCTGCCACGACGGCGCCAGGTAGGTCAGGGTGGCCTCGTCGAACGTCGGCAGCAGGTGCGCCCGCCGCGGCCGGGTCTCCTCGTGGACCGCCGCCGGGTCCCACCACAGCTCCACCCCGTCGAACGTCACCGACGCCAGGCCCAGCTCGTCGAGCGCGCGGCGGATCTCCGCCTGGGTCACCGCCGCCCAGCGGGTGAGTTCCCGGATGCTCGCCGGCCCGTGACCGGCGAAGAACCGCGCGGTCAGCTCGCGGACCAGGTCCTCGCGCGGGCGCGGCGTCGCGGGCGGCACCACGTCATCCATCAGGGCGTACGTGTGCTGGTCGCCCGCCGACGGACCCGAGACGACCAGCTCCCGCAGCTCGGCGAGCATCAGCAGGTGGCCGACGACCTGGCCCTGTTCGGGGAATCCGGTCGTCGGCAGCAGCGGGTGCAGTCGGCGGCGGGTGAGCGGCCCCTGCTCGGTGATCGCCGCCCGGATCACCTCGAACGCCCGCTCGACCACCGGCTCGGTGATCCGCAGCTGGCGGTGCCGCGCCCCCATCGACCGTTCGATCCGGGCAGCGGACAGCGCGAGCAGCCAGCGCAGGTCCACCGGGAGGACGTAGTGCCAGGTCGGCCGCAGGACGTGGGTGCGGACGATCCGGCCCCGATCGACCGCCGCGGCGACCTCCGGCCCGGGCGTCCCCGAGCGCATCCCGATCGACCAGCGGGCCATCGGGGCGTCCTGGGACTGGACGGCGAGCGCCTCACCGACCACCGCGACCGGATCGGCCGGAGCGGCCGTGAGGCGTTGGGTGGCCAGCCGCTGGGCCAGCAGGGCGCGGCGTTCCATGCGGGTCAGTCCTGCTCGACCTGCTCCTGGTCCCGGCGTCCGTGGCCCTTGTAGAGCAGGTCCAGGTAGTCGGCGAGTTCGCCACCGACACGGGCCTCGTAGCGGCCCGTGTCGTCATTGCGTGTGACGGTGACCTCGGTCATGACCCCACCCTAACCACCGCCCCGACAGCGTCCGGGTGCCGAGGCGTTCGGGCCGCGATACCCCCGCGACGTTCGGGCCGCGACGCTCCCGGGACGTTCCCCGCGGGAACGCGCGCGACGTCCGACGGCAGGGACGACGTTCCCGCGGGAACGTCCGCACTGCGTCGGTGGGCGACCCGGGAGGCGGTGGGCCGGCGCCTCACAGATCCGGCACAGGATGCGTACGTCCCCGGCACACCATCATCGGGTGCCATGGTGGACGGCTCCCGTTCACCGCCGTGGTGCGAGGAGGAACCTAGACTGACAACCATCACCCGCCGCCGTACGCGGCACGATCGCTGGGGGACGGCATGAGCACCCACCGGAACTTCGCCGCACTCGCCGAGGCGCTGCCGAAGCTGAGTCACCCGGACGGCTCCCCGATCCGCGCCCTCGTGGTGGACGACGAGGCGGTCCTCGCCGACCTCGTCGCGATGGGCCTGCGGATGTGCAACTGGGACGTCAAGGTCTCCCATGACGGCCTGGACGCGGTCGAGCAGGCCCGGACGTACGCCCCCGATGTGCTGGTGCTCGACTGGATGCTGCCCGGCCTGGAGGGGGACGAGGTGCTCGCCCGGATCCGCCAGCACTTCCCCGAGATCCCCTGCCTGTTCCTCACCGCCAAGGACAGCGTCGAGGACCGGATCACCGGTCTGGTCCGCGGCGGCGACGACTACGTCACCAAGCCGTTCGCCATCGAGGAGGTGCTGCTGCGGCTGCACCGGTTGGTCGAGCGGTCCGGCGCCGCGTACGCGGACTCCGCGGAGCTGGTCGTCGGTGACCTGACGATGAACGTCGAGACCCGCGAGGTCACCCGCGGCGGCGACGACATCGACCTGACCGCCACCCAGTTCGAGCTGCTGCGCTACCTGATGGAGAACCCGAAGGTGGTGCTCAGCCGCGGCCAGATCCTCGACAACGTGTGGCACTACGACTTCGCCGGCCAGGCGAACATCGTCGAGCTCTACATCTCCTACCTGCGCAAGAAGATCGACGCCGGCCGCGAGCCGATGATCCACACCGTCCGGGGCGTCGGCTACGTGCTGAAGCCCGCCGTCTGATGGCAGCTGCCCCCGGTCCCATCCCGCCGTACGCCGACCCGGCGCTGCCCGCGGCCACCACCCTGACCACCCCGGGGAAGGGATCGGGCACTCGGAAGGCGGGCATCGGTCGCTGGCGCCGGCTGTCGCTGACGACGCGGTTGGTCGCGATGATCCTGGTGATCATGGCCGCCGTGCTCGCCGCGTTCGGCGCGGTGACGGTCGCGGTGATGCACCACAACCTCTCCCAGCGGCTCGACTCCGACGTCCAGCAGGCGATGCTGCGCTCCTTGTCGTACGCCCGGCCGACCGACCATGACGACGACGTGCACGACCGCAACCCGATCGACGCGCCGGGTCAGCCGACCCGGGTGCTGACCCTGGTGCGCGACGCGTCCGGCAGCACGGCGGCCTACTACCGGGTGCCGGACGGGTCGACTTCGGCACTGCGGGTCGCCGATGTGCAGACGATCGCCGCCGCCGGGCTGCTCACCCCCGCCACCGGCGCCGCCCACAACGATGCGGAGACCACCCCCCGCCTGCCCGCACCGCAGACGGTCCGGCTGTCCATCGGTGAGTACCGGATGCAGTCGATCACCGTCGCCGACCAGAGCAGCGGCGGCGTCAAGGTGGTGGTGACCGGTCTGCCGACGACGACGGTCGACGGCCCGGTGGCGTTCCTGACCGCCACCGAACTGGTCGGCGGCGCATCGGCGCTGCTGCTGGCGGGCCTGGTCGCCACCCTCGCGATCAGCCGTTCACTGCGTCCGCTGGCCCGGATCTCCAAGGTCGCCACCGACGTCGCCGCGATGCCGCTGGAGAGCGGCACCGTCGATCTGAGCGGCCGCCGGGTGCCGACCGACCTGGCCCAGCCCGGCACCGAGGTCGGCAACGTCGGCCACGCGCTCAACCTGCTGATCGACAACGTCGACGAGGCGCTGGGGGCCCGGGCCCGGACCGAACGCCAGCTGCGCGCCTTCGTCGCGGACGCCTCGCACGAGCTGCGCACCCCGCTGGCGGCCGTACGCGGCTACACCGACATCCTGCGGCTGACCGAGGAGCTCAGCCCCGAGGGCCGTACGTCACTGGGCCGGGTGGAGTCACAGACTGATCGGATGACCGGGCTGGTGGAGGATCTGCTGATGCTGGCGCGGCTCGACGAGGGACGTACGCCCACCTTCGTCGACCTGGACCTGAGCGAGCTCGCGGTCGAGGCGGTGATGGACGCGACGGCCGCCGGGCCGGACCACGTGTTCACCTGCGACGTCCCGGACGAGGCGATGACCGTGCACGGCGACCGCCGTCAGCTGTCCCAGGTGATCGCCAACCTGCTGTCCAACGCCCGCAAGCACACCCCGCCCGGCAGCACGGTGAGCACCGTCGTCCGGCGGGGCGGGGACGGCTCCGTCGAGGCGATCGTGACCGACGACGGGCCCGGCATCGACCCCGACTTCCTGCCGCACCTGTTCGACCGGTTCGCCCGGGCCGACACGTCCCGCAGGTCGACGGAGGGCAGCACCGGGCTCGGGCTGGCGATCGTCCGGGCCGTCGTCGAGGCCCACCACGGCACGGTCACCTGCAGCTCCCGGCCCGGCAACACCGTGTTCACCGTCCGGCTCCCGGCCGCCGGCACACCGGCCCCGAGGCTCCCCGGCGTCCCGGGTGCCCCCAGCGCCCCCAGCGCCCCCAGCACTCCGACCCGCCCGGGTCCCCGGACGTGACCGGGTCGGGCGGCCGCCCGACCGACGCAGGGTCCGGGCCACCCGACCGCCCCAGGATCCCGGCCGACCCAGGATCCCGGGCGGGCCGGACGTCGGGCGGGCCGGGGGTCGGTCAGGCCCGCAGACCCTTGGCGTACGCGGTGGCGTGCCGGGGCTGGTAGAGGAGCATGTCCTCGGCACCGGGCACCTGGAGCGTGACGGCGAGCCCCCAGCCGAGATCCTGGGCCTCCCCGGTGAAGACGGCGCCACGCCCCGCCAGCTCGGCCATCGTGTCCGCCAGGTCGTCGCACATCAGCGAGATGCTGTGGTGCTTCGGCGACTCGTACGTCGCCCCGACGCCCTCCGCATGGGTCGGGTGGACGGCGACCTCGCAGGGGCCGGCGGCGAAGATCAGCCAGTCGTCGACGGAGGCCTCGTCCGGCTCCCCGCTCTGTGCCGACACGGAGACCGACTCGAGCAGCAGCACGTCACGCAGGAAGGTCCGGGTCGCCGCGGCATCGTCGGAATAGATGAGCAGGTGCATGGCCGTGATCATGGGCTCATGCTGCCTCCTCCCGGGCCAGCGGCGCCACCGTACGGTTCACCCGGTGATCGACCGGTCGCCCGGTGACCGGACCTCGTTGACGTGACCCCCACGGTGGCGAAGACTGCCGAGGTGACCCACCGTACGATCCGGCGACTGCTCCTGCCCCTCCTCGCGCTCGCCCTGCTCACCGCCACCGTCGGCTGCGGGCCACTGGCCCGGGTCGGCCTGAACGGGGAGGTGGCCGCGCTCCGGACGGGCCTGGAGTCCGGCTCGCTGGCCGGCCTGCGGACCGGCAACGGGGCCGACGCCGAGGCCGAGCTGACCGCCCTGACCAGCGGGATGGACGGGATCAGGCCGCGGGTCACCCCCGGCACGGCGACGGTCGACGGGCAGAAGGCCACTGTCCCGCTCACCTTCGACTGGGTCTTCCCGGCCGGCACCTGGCACTACGACACGACCGCCACGTACACCCGCGGCGGCCAGGGCTGGTCGCTCGACTGGGCGCCCACCGTCCTCCACCCCGCGCTCACCGCCACCACCCGGCTGGTCCACCGGCGCACCGCCGCCCAGCGCGGCCAGATCCTCGGCACCGACGGACTGCCGATCGTCAAGGAACGCGACGTCTTCGTCCTCGGCCTCGACAAGTCCACCGTCGCCGCCGGCCAGGTCGACGACTCCGCACGGAAGATCGCCACCGCCCTCGGCATCGACTCCCAGCGCTACCTCGACAAGGTGCACGCCGCCGGGGCGATCGCCTTCGTCGAGGCGCTGACCATCCGGGCCGAACGCGCCCAGGTCCCCCCCGACTTCCTCGGCACGCCCGGGGCGCGGGTGCACCGCGAGGTCCGCCAGCTCGCCCCGACCGCCAGCTTCGCCCAGGGCCTGCTGGGCACCGTCGGGACGGCGGACGCGCAGCGGGCCCAGGCCTCCGGCGGCGCCGTCCTGGTCGGCGACCCGGTCGGTGTCGGCGGCCTGCAGGAGCGCTACGACGACCAGCTGCGCGGCAAGCCGGGCGACCGGGTGATCATCGTCCCGCGGGACACCCCGGCCGGTCAGGTCGCCGACCCACCGGCGGTGTTCAACGCCACCGCGACCGCCGGCGCCGCCCTGCAGACGACCCTCGACGCAGGTCGCCAGACCAAGGCCGAACAGGCACTGTCCTCGGTCAAGGGCTCCGCCGCCCTGGTCGCGGTCGACACCAGCACCGGCGCGATCCTCGCCGCCGCCACCGCGCCCGACGACGGGGCCAACCCGACCGCCACCTTCGCCCGCCAGGCCCCCGGGTCCACCTTCAAGGTGGTCACCTCGCTGGCGCTGCTGCGCTCCGGCCTCACCCCCGACTCCGCCGTCACCTGCTCCCCCACCGTGACCGTCGACGGGCGTACGTTCACCAACTACTCCGACTTCCCCGCCGCCGGCCTGGGCCGGACCACCCTGCGCGCGGCGGTGGCGAACTCCTGCAACACCGCGATGATCGGCCAGCGCGACCGGATCACCCCGCAGCAGCTGACCGACGCGGCCGCCAGCCTCGGGCTCGGTAAGGACCACGACACCGGGTTCCCCGCCTTCTACGGCTCGGTGCCGCCCCCGGCGAACACCGTGGGCGCCGCCGAGGCCCTGATCGGCCAGGGCCTGGTCGAGGCGTCCCCGATGTCGATGGCCGGTGTGGCCGCCTCGGTGGCGAGCGGCCACACCGTGGTGCCCTACCTGCTCGAGGCGCACCGCCCGAGCGCCGACGCGCCCCCACTCACCGACCAGGAGGCGGGTGCGCTGCGCTCGATCATGCAGTCCGTGGTGACCGACGGGACGGCGTCGAGCATGCGCGGCGTCCTCACCGGCGCCAAGACCGGCACCGCCGAGTACGGCACCGACACCCCGCCGAAGACCCACGCCTGGATGATCGGCTACCGCGACGGGGTGGCGGTCGCCGTCTACGCCGAGAACGGCACCTCCGGCTCCGCGACCGCGGGACCGATCGTGAGGGCGTTCCTCGGCTCCTGACTCCACCCGACCCGGACCGGGACCATGGTCCGGGTCACCGGCGGGCCGACCCGGTGTCGTGAACCCGACCACTGCCGTCCCCCGGACCTGTGTCGTGATCCCGGTCACCACCGCGTCCGGGCCGCGACCCGGGTTACGGTGAGCCCATGCAACCGCGCCTGTCGATTGTCACGCTCGGCGTGAAGGACCTCGAGCGGTCGACGCAGTTCTACGAGGCCGTCGGATTCCAGGCCCGCCGTGGCGTGACCGATGTCGTCCTGTTCCAGACCCTCGGCCCGATCCTCGCCCTGTCCAGCTGGGAGCACCTCGCCGACGGCGCCCAACTGTCGTCCGGCGGCACCGGATTCCGCGGGCAGCGCCTGGTCAGCCACTTCCGCACCGACGCGCAGGTCCGCGCAGCGTACGAGGAGTGGCTCGCCGCGGGCGGCTACTCGGTGCGCCCGCCCACCGATCGTGACTGGGGCGCGTACACCGCGATCGTCGCCGACCCGGACGCGCATCTGTGGGAGTTCGTCCACCATCCCCGCCAGGACCTGGTCCGGTTCAACATGTTCGGTCAGCTCGAGCTCAGTTGACCCGAGGAACTCGCGACCTCGTCGATCCGAGAGTCTCGGCCTCGTCGATCCGAGAGCCTCGGGCGTCGTACCCGAGAAACCTCGAGCCCAGGTGACCCGAAAAGCTCGGGCCTCGTACCGAGAAGCTGGAGCCGGTTGACCCGACAGGACGGCGGCGGTGCTGCACAATTGTCCAGCACCCCTGACGGGGTACCGGGCGCCCGTTGCCGGGCCCTGGAGGTCCGATCCGGGAGGTGAGCGGGATGGATGCCGATGTCATCGTCATCGGTGCCGGCGTCGCGGGGCTGCGGTGCGCCCGGGTCCTGGAGGACGCCGGGATGGACGTCCTCACCGTCGATGCCGGCCAGACGGTCGGCGGGCGGATCCGCTCCTCGCGGATCGACGGGTTCACCTGCGACTGGGGCCTGATGACGCTGAACCCGCAGATGCCGGCCGTGCACCGCTGGGTCGACCTCGATCTGCTCGACATGCGCTATCCGCAGGCCGCGCTGCTGGTGCGTCGCACCGACGGCCCGCAGCTCCTCGGTGATCCGCGGCGCGCCCCCCGGCTGCTGCCCTCGATGGTCCGCAGCCGGATGATCTCCGCCACCGACCTCACCGCGCTGGCCCGCTGGTCGGCCAGCGGCCTGGTCGGCGGGCGGGTGCTCGACTCCGACGACGACACCACACTGGAGGCGTCCCTGGACGAGTACCGGGTGCGCGGCGCCCTGCGCGAGGAGCTGCTGCTCCCGGTGCTCTACGCATTGCTCGCCGACAGCAGCGGGACGACGTCGGCGGCGTACGCGAAATGGGTGCTGCACAGCATCCTCGCCGGGACCCCCGGGCTGCCGGCGAACGGCATGCAGGCACTGCCGGAGTTGCTCGCTGCCCAGTTGCGGCGACCGGTGCGTCTGGAGGTGCACGCCTCCGCCGTGCTGGAGACCGGCCCGGGCGTGGAGGTCAGGACATGGAGTGACACGCTGCGGGCCCGGAAGGCCGTCGTCGCGGTCAGCCCCGAGGCGGTGAACCAGCTGCTGCCGGTGCGACGCCCGCGGATGCAGGGCGTCGCCACCTGGTGGTTCCGCGCCCCCGAGGCGCCCTTCGCACTGCCGGTCTTCGCGCTCGACGGGCGGGGCCCGATCGGGCCGGTGTGGACCGCGGTCGAAGTGACCAGCTTCGCCCCCACGTACGCTCCGCCGGGCACCCACCTGGTGGCCGCCAAGACACTCCTCGACCGCTTCGACGGCCGGGCCGATGCCCGGGTCGTCCGTCGCCATCTGGCCGCGATCTACGGCGTGCCGACCGACGACTGGGAGGTGGTGGCGCACTTCGAGCTGCCGAACGCGCTGCCGACGCACCGCCCGCCGCTGTCCGACCGGCAGCAGGTGCGGATCTGGGACGACGTGTACGTCGCCGGTGACCATCGCAAGACCGGCTCGATCCATGGGGCGATGGTGTCCGGACAGCGCGCTGCCGAGGCGGTCCTGGCCGACCTCGGCGTCCCCCGGTCACAGCCCCGGCACCGCCGCGCTGTGCCTTCGCGACACGACCGGTGAGGCCCTCGCGTCGCCCGGTCGGCGACCGGCGAGGCCGTCGTAACCTCCGGTCAGCGACCGGTGAGCGCCCGCGGCGGATGGGGCCGACCGACCGAGGAGCCCATCCGGACGCCACCGGACGGGTCGGCGGTGAAGAACCGCGACCCCGCCGGCGCCACCAGCGCCTGCCGGAGCCGCTCCTCGAGATCGCGCACCTGGGCCTGCAGATCCTCGACCAGGTCCTGCATCTGCAGGATCCGGTGGATGCCCTCGAGGTTGATCCCCTCGACCTGACTGAGGTGCTGGACCATCCGCAGCCGGTCGACGTCGCGCGGCGAGTAGCGCCGGCCACGCCCGGACGTACGCCGCGGGGACACCAGTCCCAGCCGGTCGTACGTCCGCAGCGTCTGCGGATGCATGCCGGCGAGTCGGGCCGCCACCGAGATCGCGAAGACCGGCGCATCCCGGTCGATCCGTTCCGGGAGCCGGCTCGACTCGGCGGCCATCAGTGCCCCCGGGCGAACAGCGCGGCGCGCGGGTTGGTCTCGCCCGCCTCGTCGGCGTAGATCAGCAGGGCGTTACGGGCCCGGTCGGTCAGCTGGGCCGGGACGGTCACCTCGATGGTGACCAGCAGATCACCCTTGGAGCCGTCCTTGCGGACGACACCGCGCCCGCGGACCCGCAACGTACGCCCGTTCGGCGTCCCGGCGGGGATCCGCAGCCGGACGTTCTGCCCGTGCAGGGTCGGCACCTCGATCTCGGCACCCAGCGCGGCCTCGCTGAAGGTCACCGGAACGGTGATGGTGAGGTTGGTGCCGCTGCGGCCGAAGAGCTTGTGCGGGGTGACGTGGACGTCGACGTAGAGGTCACCGGGGCCGCCGCCGTGCTCACCCTGGGAGCCCTTGCCCTTCAGCCGGATCCGCTGGCCGTCCTCGACCCCGGCCGGGATGCGGACCTGCATGGTGTGGGTCGAACGACCACGCCCGGAACCGCCGCAGACCGGGCACGGGTCGTCGACGATCAGCCCACGGCCGTGGCAGTCCTGGCAGGGCTCGGTGACCTGGAAGACGCCACCCGAGGTGGCCGTACGCATCCCCGAGCCCTGACAGGTCGGGCAGACCCGCGGCACGGTGCCGGACCTCGCGCCGGTGCCCGAACAAGCCGCACAGGGCGCGTCGGAGACCATCTGCATGGACACCGTGGTGCCCTCGACGGCCTGGTCGAAGTCGATCGTCACGTCGCCCTCGACATCGGCCCCCCGGCGCGGGCTGCGGCTGGTCGTCCGGCGGACGCCGCCACCGCCCCCACCGAACAGGCCACCGAGCAGGTCGGAGAAGTCACCGGCGCCGGAGGTGGCGTTGCGGAACAGGTCGTCGACGTTCGGCGTGGCCTGCCCCTGGCCGCGGTTGAACCGGAAGCCGCCCCCGAACAGGCTGCGCTGCTGGTCGTACTCCTTGCGCTTCTTGGGGTCCGACAGGACGTCGTTGGCCTCCGAGACGGCCTTGAACCGCTCCGCCTTGTCGGCGTTGCCCGGGTTGGCGTCGGGGTGGTTCTCGCGCGCCAGCTTGCGGAAGGCCTTCTTGATGTCGTCCTGGGTGGCGTCCTTCGAGACGCCCAGGACCTTGTAGTAGTCCTTCTCGAGCCAGTCCTTCGTGCTCACCGGCGCGGCCTCTCATCCGTGGTTGCTGGGTTCACCGTGCTCGCGTACTGCGCGCGTACTCGTCTGCTGCTCGCGTACTCGTCTGCTCGCATGCTCGTCCTCACTGCTGCTCGCATGCTCGCAGGATCAGGTGTTCCTGGAGTGTGTGTTCATGGGGTGTGTTCAGGAAGCCTTCCGGGGTGATGGTCCCGGGGGGCGGATCGGCGGTCCGGGCTGAACACTCCGGACCCGGACCGCCGATCGTCGTCCTCCCTCGTGGGGCCGGTCTCAGGCCCCGGTGACGGCCACCCGGGCGGGACGCAGGATGCGCTCGCCGATGCGGTAGCCGGGCTGCAGCACTGCGACGACGGTCGGACCGTCGACCTCGGTGCCCTCGGGGGCGGGCTGATGCATCAGCGCCTCGTGGATCTGCGGGTCGAAGGCCTCGCCCTCGACGCCGTACGCCTCGAGACCGTGCTTCGCCGCGACCTTCTCGATCTCCTCGGCGACGGCCTTGAAACCGCCGGTCAGGTCCTCGTGGGAGCGAGCCGACCGCAGGTCGTCGAGGACGGCCAGCAGGTCGTTCATCACCGACTCGATCCCGGTCTGGCGGGCCACATCGCGGTCCCGGTCGACACGACGCTTGTAGTTGACGTACTCGGCCTGCAGCCGCTGCAGGTCCTCGGTGCGCTCCCGCACCTGGCTCTCCAGCTCCACCACCCGGGCATCCTCCACCAGCTCGCTGACGTCGTCGGGCACGACGAACTCTCCGGGCACCTCGCCCTCCTCGGTCTCGTCGGCGTCCTCGACCTGCCCGGTCGGCTCCGCCCGGTCGGCCGGCTCCGCACCGGTGTCACCGGACGGCCCGGGGCCCGCCGCGGCCTGATCGGCCGTCGGCGTCCCCGGGACCCGGCGTTCGTACGTCTCGGGATCGAAACGGCGCTTGTCGGAGATGTGCAGGCCCTCCGGCCGCTCCTCCTCGCCGTTCACGTTCTCGGGATCGGTCACTTCTTGTCACCCTTGTCGTTCTCGTCATCGACGATCTCGGCGTCGACCACGTCGTCGTCCTGGGCCGAGCCAGCGCCGCTCTCGGCGGACGCGGCCTGCTGCTCCTGCGCGGACTGCGCCTGGGCGGCGGCGTACATCGCCTGGCCCATCGCGGCGGAGGTGGTGTTGAGCTTCTCCATGCCGGCCTTGATCGCCTCGACGTCCTCGCCCTCGAGCGCGGTCTTCAGCTCCTTGATCGACTCCTCGACCGGGGTCCTGGTGTCCTCACCGATCTTGTCGGCGTTGTCCTTCAGCAGCTTCTCGGTGCGGAAGACCAGCGCCTCGGCCTCGTTGCGGGTGTCGACCGCCTCGCGACGCTTGCGATCCTCCTCCGCGTGCGCCTCGGCCTCCTTGACCATGTTGTTGATCTCGTCCTTGCCGAGCGCGGAGCCGCCGGTGACGGTCATCGACTGTTCCTTGCCGGTGGCCATGTCCTTGGCGTTGACGTGGACGATGCCGTTGGCGTCGATGTCGAAGGTGACCTCGACCTGCGGCACGCCGCGCGGCGCGGGCATCAGGCCGGTCAGCTCGAAGTTGCCGAGCGACTTGTTGTCCCGGGCGAACTCGCGCTCGCCCTGGTAGACCTGGATCATCACCGACGGCTGGTTGTCCTCGGCGGTGGTGAACACCTCGGAGCGCTTGGTCGGGATGGTGGTGTTGCGCTCGATGATCTTGGTCATCACGCCACCCTTGGTCTCGATGCCCAGCGACAGCGGGGTCACGTCGAGCAGCAGGACGTCCTTGACCTCACCCTTCAGCACACCGGCCTGCAGGGAGGCGCCCAGGGCGACGACCTCGTCGGGGTTGACCGACTTGTTCGGCTCCTTGCCGCCGGTCAGCTCCTTGACCAGGTCGACGACGGCGGGCATCCGGGTCGAACCACCGACCAGGATCACCTGGTCGATCTTCGAGACCGGGATGCTCGCGTCCTGCAGCACCGAGTTGAACGGGGCGCGGCAGCGGTCGAGCAGGTCCAGGGTCATCTTCTGGAACTCGGCGCGGGACAGCTTCTCCTCGAGGTGCAGCGGCCCGGACTCGCCCAGGGTGATGTACGGCAGGTTGATCGAGGTCTCCGACGCGGCGGACAGCTCGATCTTCGCCTTCTCCGCGGCCTCCTGGAGGCGCTGGCGGGCGATCTTGTCCTGACCGAGGTCGACGCCGTTCTTGTTCTTGAACTGCTTGATCATCCACTCGACGACCCGGGTGTCCCAGTCGTCGCCACCCAGGCGGTTGTCGCCCTTGGTGGCCTTGACCTCGAACACGCCGTCGGAGATGTCCAGCAGCGAGACGTCGAAGGTGCCACCACCGAGGTCGAAGACCAGCACGGTCTGCTCCTGGTCGGCCTTGTCCAGGCCGTACGCCAGAGCGGCCGCGGTCGGCTCGTTGATGATCCGGTCGACGGTCAGACCGGCGATCTCACCGGCCTCCTTGGTCGCCTGGCGCTCGGCGTCGGAGAAGTAGGCGGGGACGGTGATCACCGCGTTGGTGACGGTCTCACCGAGGTACGCCTCGGCGTCGCGCTTCAGCTTCTGCAGCACGAACGCGGAGATCTGCTGCGGCTTGTAGGTCTTGTCGTCGATCCGGGTCGTCCAGGTGGTGCCCATGTGGCGCTTCACCGAGCGGATCGTACGGTCGACGTTGGTCACCGCCTGACGCTTGGCGACCTCGCCGACCAGGACCTCGCCGCTCTTGGAGAAGGCGACGACGGACGGGGTCGTACGGGCACCCTCGGCGTTCGGGATGACCGTCGGCTCGCCGCCCTCGAGGACAGCGACGACAGAGTTGGTGGTGCCGAGGTCGATACCTACTGCACGAGCCATGTGATGTACCTCCATGGTGTTTTGACCTGATGGTGTGTGACCTGCGTGGTGTAGCCCGAGTGGTGCCGGTGCCCGGTGCCGGTGGCGCCGGTCCACGCGGACCAGGGAACTGCTGCTGGGTTGAGTCTACTCGGCTCAACCCTTGCCTGAGCCTACTCGACTCCATCGGGTGATGATTGAGTCGAGTCCGCTCAAGTCGGAGCTTGAGTCACATCCGCTCAACTATGCATCGGTCGGAGTTATTCCCACCATGGGGGATTTCCCTGAAGCTGCGGGCCGAGGGCCCTTGCTATGCTCCGACAGGGCCCCCGACCCGGGCCGCGGACGAGGGAGCAGTACCCGCAGCTGACAAGACTGACTCGGACAGGTCACCCATGTCATGGTTCATCCTCGTCGGCGCCGGCATGCTGGAGGCGGTCTGGGCGACAGCCCTGGGCGCCTCGCGCGGACTGCGGCGCCCGCTGCCCACCGTCACCTTCGTCGTCGCCCTCGTCCTCAGCATGGCCGGTCTCGCCCGCGCCATGACCAACATCCCGACGGGGACCGCCTACGCGGTGTGGGTCGGGATCGGTGCCACGCTGACCGTGCTGCTCGGGATGGTCCGGGGGACCGAACGCCCCACCGTCACCCGCAGCCTGCTGCTGGTCGTGCTGATCGGCTCGATCGTCGGTCTGAAGGCGGTCAGCTGACGTGCCGTGGATCATCCTGCTGGCAAGTGCCGCGTTCGAGGCCGTCTGGGCGACCGCCCTCGGCCGCTCCGACGGTCTTTCCCGCCCGCTCCCGACCCTCGTCTTCCTGGTGGCCCTGACCGCCAGCATGCTCGGTCTCGCCCGGGCGACCCGCCACATCCCGATCGGCACCGCGTACGCCGTCTGGGTCGGGGTCGGAGCCGCACTGACCGTCGGTTGGGCCATGGTGACCGGCGCCGAGGCGGTCTCCCCCGCCCGGCTGGTCTTCCTCGGCGGCATCGTCGCGGCCGTGGTCGGCCTGAAGCTGGTGCCGGGCACCCCGTCGGGGACGACACCGGGCGACTGACGGCCCCGAACGTGTCGCGGCGCTACGTCGTCGCAGACGCCCCGTTCCCGTCGAAGCCCTGATCCTGCGGGCCCTTCCTGTCGGCGCCCTTGCCGTTGGAGCCCTTGTCGTTGGAGCCCTTCCCACTGGGCCCGTTCCCGTTGGCACCCTGCCCGTCGGCCCCTTTTCCCTTGGCACCCTTGCCGTTGCTCCTTTTCCCGTTGGAGCCCTGCCCGGTGGAGCCGGTGTCGGGCGAGCCTGCCGTGGCGATGCGCCCCACCGGCCCGGCCAGCACCGCGACGGCGACCACGGTGACCATGGCGCCGAGCAGCAGCGCCGAGTCCTCCCCCGGCGCGAGCACCCCGAGGTTCGTGCCGAGGGTGGCGGCGGCGACCGGCACGCCCATCTGGGCAGCGGTCATCACGGCCACGGGCAGTGGCTGGCCGGTCAGTGCCATCGCGCCGTGGACGACCAACGCCCCCACCCCGAGGGCCAGTCCCAGCCCGATGGCCGCCGGGTGGGAGCCGAGCTGGCGCAGGTCCAGCGAGGCGCCCAGCCAGACGAAGAAGATCGGCGAGAACAGCCCCTCGGTGATGGCGAAGACCTGGTGCGACAGCCGCCGCGGTTGGCCGATCGCCGCGTACGCCAGGCCCAGGGCGAAGCCGGCCAGCATGATCGAGACATGCATGCTGGCAGCGAGCGCGGCCAGGGCGAAGAGCAGGGTGAGCGCCATCCGCAGCTCGATCGCCAGGCTGTGCTCCTGGGAGAGGTCATGGATCGCCTTGCGGCGCCCGGACCGTTCCAGCCAGCGGAGGAAGATGAGGATCACCGCGGCCGCGGCGAGCACGGCCAGCGCCCCGATCCCCGCCCGCATCACATGGGTGGGATCGATGACCAGTGGCAGGAGCACGATGCAGGCCGCATCGGCGAGCGCCACCTGCGGCAGCATCTGCACCATGGCACGGCCATCGAGCGGCACCCCGTTGAGCGCGGGCATCACCATCGAGGCCGACGACGACGCCAACAGGACGCCGTACAGGGCAGCGTGGCCGGTGCCGAACGCCATCGCCAGCCCGGTGCCCAGGAGAGCGGCGAGCGCCCCGATCAGCAGGGCTCGCAGCACGCCGACCCGCAGGCCGGTGCGCAGCGCCGGGTCCCGGACCGGCACGTGCGAGCCGGCCACGAACATCACCAGGCCGAAGCCGATCTCGGCGAGGAAGGAGAAGGTGTGGTCGGCGGGGTGCAGCACCCGCAGGCCGGTGGCACCGAGCAGCAGCCCGACACCGAGCTCGCCGACGACGACCGGCAGGTGCGAGGCCCGGGTGAGGGACAACACCGGCCCGGCCAGCGCCACCAGGCACAGCAGGGCCAGGACGCCGAAACTCATGGTCGGGCGGGATCGACGATGCGGACCGGGATGTCGGTGTTCTCGTCCGTCCAGTAGCTGGCGCACACCCGGTGGTAGCCGTCGGCGATCTGGGCCGGGCGCCCGGCGGGCAGGTCGCCGCGCACCATCAGCACCGGGGAGAGCGGCTTGCCCTCGGCGATCTTGCGCAGGTCGGACGCCACGTGCGGGTTGACGTCGGACAGCAGCTCCAGCCGGGCCGCCCGCAGGATGTCCTTGGCCTTGAAGTGGGCCGGTTGCGCCTCCCGCATCGCGGCGACGGTCAGCCGCGCCACATCCGGATCGGTCAGTAGGGACAGGTACGACTCGGCGGCCGGGTAGTCGTGCTCCTCCGGCTCGAGGATCCACCGCACCGGACGCCCGCCGCCGTCCCCGGCGACCTTCCCGCCCTCCTCCGCCTGCTTCTTCGAAGCATCCGACTTCGCCACGCTGGTCCCTCCTCCGGGGCGTTCCCCCTGTGGGGACGATCCCTTCCAGAGTGGCCCACCCGGCAGACGAACGGAAGCGTACGGGGCCCGTGGCGGCCGGATCCGTCCGCTGTCCGCTGCGGGTGGGGTTCCCCCCGACGGCGGCCCCGGACGTCGTACGCTCAGGGGCATGTCCACCCCTGCCTTCCCTGCGTCTTCGGGTCTGCCTCCCCACCCCCTCTCGCTGGGGGACGTGCTGACCGCCGCCTTCCGGTTCTACGGGCGGCGCTTCGGCCAACTGATCGTCATCGCCCTGATCCCGACCCTGGTCTCGCTGGTGACCGCCGCCATCGCGATCGCCTTCATCGTGGGCGCGGTCATCCGTGTGCTGGCCGGCTCCATGCCGGACGGTGTGCCGTCGTTCGACTCCACCACGATCGGGTTGCTCGTCGGCGGCATCGTGCTGCTGCTCGCGATCTCCGTCATCAGCGCGCTGGTGAAGGTCAAGTGCCAGGGCATGATCGCGCTCGCCGGCCGGGACATCGAGGACGGCCGCACCTCCACGGTCGGTGATCTGTGGCGGCGTACGCGTGGCCTGGCCGGCCGGGCGGTGCTGCTGGTGCTGCTGCTGACGGTGGCGATCCTCGTCATCGCCGCGGTGTTCTTCGGACTGGCGACGGCGATCGTCGACACCGGCAGTTCGGGGCTGGGCGCCCTGGTCGTCGTGCTGACGATCGCTCTGATCGTCGTGGCCATCTTCCTGCAGATCCGCTGGGCCTTCGTCCTGCAGACGCTGGCGATCGACGGCGACGGCCCGATCGCCGCGCTGGGTCGCTCCTGGCGCATCAGCCGTGGCTCGTTCTGGCGGATCTTCGGCTACCTCCTGGTGGCGAACATCCTCGTCGGCATCGCCGCCGGCGCCATCTCGGGCATCAGCCAGGGAATGCTGCTGCCGCGGATGCAGAGCCTGCAGGAGGTCGACAGCGTGAGCGCCATGCTGGCCCAGCTCGCCTCCCTGGCACCGTTCTTCCTGATCAGCACCGTGGGCAGCGAAGTGATCGCCCTGCTGAGCGGGCCGTTCCTGGTGCTCTTCACGACGGTGCTCTACATCGACCAGCGCCGCCGGCTGGGTCTCGAGGCCGTTCCTGCGAGCCCGCAGGAGTGGGGCCCCGGCTACGCGGGCCCCGGGCAGCCGGGTGGTCCCTACCCCGGTGGTCCCTACCCGGGTGGTCCGCACCCCGGTGGTCCCTACCCGGGCGGTCCGTACCCGGGCGGCCAGGATGGTCCGGGCGGCGAGGGCGGCCCGCAGGGACGGGGCTACCCGTACGGCGGCTGACCCGGCCGGCCCACGGCACGGTGAGCGTCGGCACGACGATGGTCTGCACGACGGTCTGCGGCACGCCGCGGACCGCTCCGAGGAATCCTCCTCCATCGCGGCGTGCCGACGTCACCGCCGACAGGTAGCGTTCCCGGCATGGATCGCCCAGTAGCCCTCATCACCGGCGCCAGCCGAGGCATCGGCCGCGGCATCGCGGACGTGCTCGCCGACACCCACCATCTGCTGATCGGCGGCCGCTCCGCCGAGGCGGTCGCGCCGGTGGTCGCCGCGCTGCCCTCCGCGGAACCGTTCGTGGCCGACCTCACCGACGCGGCCTCCACCGCCGCGGCGGTCAGCGGGATCGACCGGCTCGACGTCCTGGTGCACTCGGCCGGCCGCGACGCGCCGCGGCAGCTGGAGGACCTGACCCGTACGGACTGGCGCGACGTGATGGAGCTCAACGTCATCGCCGTCGCCGATCTCACCCGCCTGCTGCTCCCCGCGTTGCGCGCCGCCGGCGGCATGGTGATCATGATCAACTCCGGAGCGGGCCGCCGGGTGACCGGCTCCCCTGCGTACTCGGCGTCCAAGTTCGCCCGGCGGGCGCTCGCCGACGGACTGCGCGAGGACGAGCGCGGACGTGTCCGGGTGACGACGATCTACCCCGGCCGGGTCGACACCGACATGCAGCGCCACCTCCAGGCGGAGGCCGGCCGGGACTACCACCCCGAGGATCACCTGCGGGTCGACTCCGTCGCCGCGGTCGTCCGTACGGCCGTGGACGCATCCCCGGAGGCGACGGTCGAGGAGATCGCCATCCGGCCCGTCACCCGGCGCCTCCAGAACTGACCCGGCCCGGGGCCGACCCGGTCCAGGGCCGGCCTTGGCCGGAGCTGACCTGGTTGGGGCCGACCTCGGCCGGAGCCGGGGACGACCGCACTGCCCCCGGGCGTACGGGCCCAAGGCTCTGGCGCGTCGGCCCCGGCGTGCGGCAGGCTGGTGTCCGCGGGAGGGCCGCCGGACCGGGTCCGACGGGCGGTCCGCCCGCAGCACGGGCACACCCACCCCGGGTACGCCCCTGCCCTCGAGACGCCCCCTCGGACCCGACTCACCGCAGGAGTCACCATGGCCAGTCCTGTCCGCCCCATGCACTTCGAGATCCAGGCCGACGACGTCGACCGGGCGAGGGCCTTCTACACCGAGGTCTTCGGCTGGGCCTTCGTCGACTGGTCGAGCACGACCGACAGCATCTACTGGGGGATCACCACCGGGGAACCGGGCACGGCCGGCATCGACGGCGGGCTGCTGCCGCGCCGGGGCGGCGCCCCGGAGAACGATCAGCCGGTCAACGCGTATGTCGTGACGATGGTCTGCGAGGACTACGACCTCTACGCCGAGCGGATCCTGGCGCACGGCGGCGAGGCCCTCACACCGAAGACCGCGCTCACCGGCATGGCCTGGCAGGGCTACTTCAAGGACACCGAGGGCAACATCTTCGGACTGCACCAGCCCGATCCGAACGCGGCCTGAGCCTGCGGGCAGACGGTCCGCCCGAAGCATGGGGCTCCGGCAGACCGGGACCCCAGCGGACCGGACCCCCGCAGCCTGAGCCCCGGCAGACCGGGACCCCCGCGGCCTGAGGATCCTGGCCGGTCGACGTCAGGCCAGGCCGAGGAACTCCTGCCAGGCCGGCAGTTCCCGTCGCACCTGGGCGAGCCCCTGCTCGTGGGCCGCACGCAGCTTGGCCACGTTGCGCTCCCCGTTGGTGACCGGCATGGTCTCCGGGACGAAGAGCATCGCCCGGCCCTCCCGCTCGAGCTCGAACAGCTCCTCGCGCGTGCTGTTGTAGTGGGCGGGCCGCCGGATCAACGCATCGACGACGGCCGGGGTCCGCCGGAACCAGCGGCCGAAGAGCCGTTCGTTCTTCAGCTGGGGCTTCACGTACGACCGTGGCCGGGTCAGCACGACGAGGAACTTCCGGTAGCCGGCGGCGCGGGCGGCGTCGAGGGCGAAGCCGCCGGTCGGGCCCAGCGCACCGTCGAGGTAGTCGACTCCGTCGATGGTGACCGGAGGCATCAGCACCGGCATCGTCGAGCTGGCCCGGACACGGCGCATCAACGAGGGCAGGTCAGGGGTGTCGTCCTTGCCCCAGTAGACCATCTCGCCGTCGCTCATCCGGAACGAGCCGATCGCCATCCGCGCCGGGTTGGCGCGGTAGGTGGCGAAATCGAAGGGCAGCGCCCGGCCCGGGTAGCAGCTGTCCTCGTAGATGTACCGGGCGTTGAACAGCCCCTTGCCGCGCAGCCAGGTGCCGACGTTGCCCATCTGCGGATCCGCGGCGAACTCGACGAAGGACGTCCGGGCACGTACGGCGTCCCGGGTCAGGTAGTTCACCGTGTTCGAGGCGCCGGCCGAGATGCCCCCGACCCAGTCGACGTGGATGCCCGCCGCCAGCAGCTCGACCACCGCCGCCGAGGTGAAGCTGGCCCGCATGCCGCCACCCTCGAAGATCAACGCGGTGTCGGTGACAGTGCTCGTCATCGTCTCGGTCATCGTCCACCCTCCCCGTCCCGCCGCCCGGCCGGATCCGACCCCAGGGTAATCCGGGGCATGGCGCGCACCCGGCCGCCGGGATCCGACGTGCCACCAGCGGCGGCGTACGACCCTCCTGCCCGCCCCGCTCCCCTGCCCCCTGGCCCCCTGGTACCCGTCCGGTGGCCCCGGCGGGGCCTGACGGCTGTCCGCCCCGGACCCGGGAGACCCCTGATCCGCCCCCGGGAGGGACCCGGGGAGACCGCCCTTGTAACGTGATCTTCGTCATACGTAGTACATGGTCCGTCACCCGTCCGCGGGGAGGACCATCGAAGGGTCGACACTCCCCCACCGAAAACCCCGCCGGTCGAACCTAGTGATGGCGCGTTGCTTGAGATTCATTCGACCTCCGTACGCAAAGATCGGTCGGACCGATTTCCATCCACAGTGGACAAAAAGACTCGGATCCTTGCAGACACGCCGCTTCGACGCAGAGCTATGCGTCAGAACCCCTAGCACACCCTGACCCCCTGGGTTAGGATTGTGTTCGTTCAATGGAACCGACGTCAGACCCGATCCCAGGGAACGAGCGGATCCAAAGACGGCTCCACTGGTCGCACGAGAAAGAGAACCCAGATGGCGAGTTCACCAGCCAGCGACATCGTGAAGGGCTTGGGAGGCGCTGGGAACATCCAGAGCTTCACCCACTGCGCAACACGCCTGCGCTTCCAGCTGAAGGACGGCACGAAGGTCGATTCCAAGGCTGTCGAGGCGATCCCGGCGGTGATGGGGGCAGTCCCGCAGACCGGCGATCGTTTCCAGGTGGTCATCGGCGGCGCCGTGACCCAGATGTTCGAGGACATCCAGAAGCTCCCCGAGATGGCGAAGGTCTCCACCGGCGAGACCTCTGACGCCGATGTCAAGGCCGCGGAACGCGCCAAGGGTCCGCGCGGCAAGTTCGCCTGGCTGGACTCCTTCTTCGAGTTCCTGTCCGACTCGTTCCGTCCGACCATCGGCGCCCTGCTCGGCGCCTCGCTCTTCATCACCTTCATGTCACTGATGAGCACCTTGGGCGTCATCGGCAACTGGGCCGACCCGCGCACCACGCTCCCGGTGTCGTGGCAGTTCGTCAACCTGGCCTGGCAGTGCGTGTTCGTCTTCCTGCCGCTGATGGTGGCCTACAACGCCAGCAAGAAGGTCGGCGCCGACCCGTGGGTCGGTTTCGCCATCATGGCCGTCGTGATGCTGCCGGGCTTCGCCGCCCTGAAGGAAGCCTCGACCCAGATGCAGTTCGCCGGCAGCACCATCAACGTGGTGCAGATCTTCGGCCTGCCGCTGACGATCTTCAACTACAGCTCGCAGGTGTTCCCGCCGCTGCTGATGGCCGGGGTCCTCGGCCCGTTGACCAAGCTGCTGCGCAAGATCATCCCCGAGAACGTCCAGCTGATCTTCGTGCCGTTCCTGTCGATGCTGATCATGATCCCGCTGACCGCCTTCCTGATCGGCCCGCTGGGTGTGTACGCCGGCGCCGGTCTGGCCAACGTCCTGAAGTCCATCAACGACTTCTCCCCGCTGATCTTCGCCATCGTCATCCCGCTGGCGTACCCCTTCATGGTGCCGCTGGGCCTGCACTGGCCGATCAACGCCATCATGCTGCTGAACATCCAGAGCCTCGGCTACGACTTCATCCAGGGCCCGATGGGTTCGTGGAACTTCGCCTGCTTCGGCGCCACCGCCGGTGTCCTCTTCCTGTCCATCCGTGACAAGGACAAGATGATGCGCCAGACCGCCACCGGTGCCCTCGCCGCCGGCCTGCTGGGTGGCATCTCCGAGCCGTCCCTGTACGGCATCCACCTGCGCTACAAGCGGATCTACCCGCGCATGCTGGTCGGCTGCTTCCTGGGTGGCCTGATCACCGGTATCGGCGGCGGCCTGAAGACCAGCGCCTTCGTCTTCACCTCGCTGCTGACCATCCCCGCCTTCAACAACATCGGCCTGTACGCCCTGTCGATCGGTGTCGCGTTCTTCACCGCGATGATCCTGGTGATCATCTCCGACTACCGGACTCCTGAGCAGAAGGCCCAGGCCGCCGCGATCCGTGAGGCCGAGGCGACCATCCACGAGGCCGCCGTCGAGGCCGCTGCCGTGCAGACCCCGGCCGTCGAGG
This sequence comes from Raineyella sp., assembly GCF_034933565.1. NCBI lineage: Bacteria > Bacillati > Actinomycetota > Actinomycetes > Propionibacteriales > Propionibacteriaceae > Raineyella > Raineyella sp. The sequence goes on along the minus strand of NZ_JAYFNG010000003.1, from coordinate 11,783 downwards.
CCGCCACCGCCGGTGGCCGCCCGATCAAGCCGGCCATGCGGCCCGGTGCGATCACCCAGATCGGCTCCCCGCTGGACGGCACCGTGATGCCACTGGAGCAGATCCCCGATCCGGTCTTCAGCCGCGGCACCGTCGGTGCGGGCGTCGGCATCCTGCCCATCGGCGACACCGTGGTGTCCCCCGCCCCCGGCAAGATCCTCGTCGCCCACGAGACCGGTCACGCCTTCGGCATCCGGCTCGACAGCGGCATCGAACTGCTGATCCACGTCGGCATCGACACGGTCAACATGGAGGGCCGCGGCTTCGACGTCAAGGTGAAGACCGGCGACCGGGTCGAGGCGGGCACCCCGCTCGTCACCTTCGACCGCAAGGTCATCGAGGAGGAGGGCTACTCGCTGGTGACCCCCGTCCTGGTCACCAACGGCAAGAAGTTCGGCCCCATCGCGCAGGCCATCTCCGGTGAGGTGACCATCGGCACCCCGGTGATCATCGTCAACGCGAAGGCCCCCGAACCCACCGACGAGACGGCGCCGGCCACCGTCGGCGTCGCGGCGGAGTGACCCCCGCCCCTCACCACGAGGAGTGACCCCACTCCTGCGCACAGATGTCGTCCCCCGGACCACCCGGTCCGGGGGACGACGTCTGTGCAGGGCGCCGCACTAGGCTGCCGGCATGGACGTACGGCTCCGCTGGACCGAGGTCGCCACGCCGTTCGGCGGGTTCGTCGTGGCGTGGACCGGCGACGAGGTCCCGGTCGTTCGAGCAGCCGGCTTCGCCCCGGCGCCGGAGCTGTTGGCGGGCCTGCTCCGCCCCGTCCGCTCCCCCGCCGGGGCGGTCGGCCCCGAGTGGGCTGCACCGGTCCGGGACGACGGCGCGGGGATCGTACGCTCCGCGGTGCTCGCCCACCTCGACGGCGACCGGACCGCGTACGACGACCTGCACGTCGACCAGCCCGGATCGGACTTCCACCGGGCCTGCTGGGAGGTGATCCGGGCCACCCGGTACGGCCAGCGGATCAGCTACGGCGAGGTGGCCCGCGCGGCCGGAGCGCCACGCGGCGCCCGTGCTGCGGCCAATGCCTGCGCGGCCACCGCGATCTCGTGGATCATCCCGGTCCACCGGGTGATCATGGCCGACGGGTCCCTCGGCGGGTACGGCGGGCGGGAGGACCTCAAGGAGACGCTGCTCGACTGGGAGGCCTCACTGCTCTGACGGCCGGCCGCGTACTGGTGAGGCAGCGGTCCGCGACGCATGATGGGGACAGATGTTCCGCCGGGCGCCGGTCCGGCAGGACCAGAGAGGCTCCCGTGACCGTCTTCGAGCACACCGCGACCTACCCGCACCCCCGGGACGAGGTGTTCGCCTGGCACGAGCGCCCGGGCGCCTTCGTCCGCCTCAGCCCACCCGGCTCGATCGTCACGGTCGACGGCCCCAGTGACGGCATCCGGGCCGGCTCGCGCCGTCTGCTGCGGATCTCCTCCCCCGTCCTCACTGCCCTGTGGCCGGGCCGGACCATGCCCAGCTCGGTGCGGTCGGCCCCCGGCCTGCACTGGCTGGTGGAGCACACGGCGTACGAGCAGGGGGTGCTCTTCGTCGACGAGCAGGTCAGCGGCCCGCTGCGCAGCTGGCGGCACGAGCACCTCTTCGAGGATGCCGAGGAGGGCGGCACCCGGATCACCGACCGGGTGACGTACGAGCTGCCCGCCGCCCTGGCCGGCCCGATCGGCGAGAGCCGGATGCACCACCACCTGGCGGGGCTGTTCCGCTTCCGCGAGGAGCAGCTGCGCGCCGACCTGGCCCTGCACGCCGCTCTGTCACGTACGCCGGTCGTGGTCGCGGTCTCGGGCGCCTCGGGCACGGTCGGCACCCAGCTGTGCGCCCTGCTGACCACCGGCGGGCACACCGTGCGCCGGCTGGTCCGCCGTCCGCCGCACTCCGCGGACGAGATCGCCTGGGCCCCGGCCCTGGGGGACCTCGATCCGGCGCAGCTCGCCGATGTCGAGGTGGTGGTGAACCTGTCCGGCCACCGCATCGCGGGCCGTTTCACCGCGGCGGCGAAGCACGAGATCCTGTGGTCACGCCTCGACGCGACCACGACCCTCGCCAGGGCGATCGTGGCCGCACACCGGGCCGGGGCGGGGCCCACCGCCCTGGTGCAGGCCAGTGCCATCGGTGTGTACGGGGCCAGGCGGCCGGGTGAGCTGCTGGACGAGGACTCCACCCCCGGTCACGACTTCCTGGCCGACGTGGTGCGGCAGTGGGAGGCGGCCGCCGAGCGGGTCCGGGACGCCGACGTACGGCTGGTGACGCTGCGTACGGGGGTCGTCCTCGACGCCGCGGCCGGTGCGCTGGCGCTGCAGCTGCCGCTCTACCTGGCCGGGGTCGGCGGCAGGCTCACCCGGCCCCAGGCGGTGCTGAGCTGGATCGGTCTGGACGACCTGGCCCGGGTCTACGCCCGGGCGATCCTGGACCCGACCTGGTCCGGGACGGTCAATGCGGTCGCCCCCCAGCCGGTCACCGCGGGGGCGTTCGCGACCCGGCTCGGCCGGGTGCTGCACCGGCCCTCCCTCATCCCCACCCCGGCGTTCGGGCCGCGGCTCGTCCTCGGCCGGAACGGTGCCGCGGAGCTGGTGCACACCGATCAGCGGGTGTCGTCGGCCAGGCTCGAGGCCACCGGGTTCCGCTTCGCCCAGCCGGATCTGGACTCGGCGCTGCGGCACGCCCTGGCGCGCTGATCGCCCTGACCGCTGATCGCCCTGACCGCTGGCGCGCTGACCGCTGGCGCCCTGGCCGCGCTGCCCGCTCGAGGAGCCTAGGCTCCGGTCGGCTTCGTCCGGGCGGGTCGCGCCGCCCTGGCCTGCGCCTTCAGCTCCTTCTTGACGGCGCGGACCTCGGCGAGGGAGCGTGCGTCCACCACGTCGGCGATGGACCGCCGGCTGCCCTCGACGCCGTAGTCGCCGGCAGCCTCCCGCCAACCGGGCGCCTGCACGCCGAGCTGCTTGCCGAGCAGGGCAAGGAAGATCTTCGCCTTCTGCTCGCCGAAGCCCGGCAGCCGCTTGAGCCGGCGCAGGACCTCGGCCCCGTCGGGGTCGCCCTCGGTCCAGATCGCCTCCGTGCGGCCGCCGTACGTCGCGACGACCGCGGCGGCCAGTGCCTGGACCCGCTCGGCCATCGACCGCGGGAAGCGGTGCACCGCGGGGCGCTCGGAGAAGGCGGTGACGAACGCCTCGGGGTCCATCGCCGCGATCGCGCCGGGATCGACGGTCCCCAGCCGCTCGAGCAGCTTGGCCGGCCCCGCGAAGGCGACTTCCATCGGCACCTGTTGGTCGAGGAGCATGCCGGTGAGCAGGGCGAAGGGCTCACGGCTGAGCAGCGCGTCGACCTGCTCGTCGCCGACGAGGTGGAGCGTGGGCGTCATGCGGTCATCGTGTCACGGTCCGGGCGGTCGTGCTGCGGACCGTCGGCCCCGGCACCGTCCCGGCGCGAGCGGAGCAGCACCCACAGGGCGGCGAGCGTGGCGATGCCGGTCGCGACGGCGCCTGCCCCGAGCGTGGCCCGGGCGCCGAACTGGGCGCCGACCCAGCCGATCAACGGGGCGCCGACGGGCGTGCCGCCCATGAACACCATCATGTAGAGGGCCATCACCCGGCCCCGCATGGCGGGGTCGACGGAGAGCTGGATGGTCGCATTGGCGCTGGTCATCACGGTCAGCGAGGTCACCCCGACCAGGACCAGCAGCCCCAGGTACACCGCGTACGAGGGGGCCACGGTCAGGCCCGCCATCCCGACGGTGAAGCCGCCCAGGGCACCGACCAGGACCATCATCCGGGGCCGCTTGCGCGAGGCGGCCATCAGGGCCGCGCCCAGCGTGCCGACGCCCATCAGGGTGCCCATCAGGCCGTACTCCGCCGGGCCGACATGGAACACCTGGGTGGCCATCAGCGCGTTGGTGACCTGGAAGTTGAGCCCGAAGGTGCCGAGCATGAACACCATGAACATCACCAGCAGGATGTCCGGGCGCCGGCGGACGTACGCCAGGCCCTCCCGGACCGAGCCCCGACCGTTGGTCCGGGGCGCCCGGTGCAGGTCGGCCGGGTCCATCGCGACGAGGGCGATCAGGGTCGCGGCGTAGCTGATCGCGTTGACCAGGATCGCCGGGCCGACACCCCAGACACCGATCATCAGACCGGCCAGTCCCGGGCCGAGCAGCCGCGAGGCGTTGAAGGTGGTGGCGTTGAGGCCGACGGCGTTGACCAGGTAGGCCTCCGGGACCAGCTCGGAGACGAACGCCTGCCGGGCCGGGTTGTCGAACGCGGCGACCACACCACCGAGGGTGGCCAGCAGGTAGACGTGCCACAGCTGCACCGTGCCGGTCAGCACCAGCAGCGCCTGGACCAGGGCGACCAGCCCGGCGGCCGTCTGGGTGACCATCAGCAGCTTGCGCTGGTCGAACCGGTCGGCGATCGCGCCGCCGTACGCCGACAGCAGCAGGATCGGCAGGAACTGCAGACCGGTGATGGTGCCCAGCGCGAGCGAGGAGTGCTGGGTCAGCTGGGTCAGCACCAGCCAGTCCTGGGCGACCCGGAACATCCACAGGCCGATGTTGGACAGCAGCATGCCGAAGAAGAACAACCGATAGTTGCGCAGGTGCAGGGACGCGAAGATGCCGTGTGGGGTCGCGCTGACCGTACGCCGGGCACCGACGGACCCGAGGGGACGGGGACTCGCCTGGGTGCGGCTCACTGGCCCAACACCTCCTGCAGCACGGCGGTGGCCGCCGCGAGGGTGTCGCGCTGGTCGTCGGACAGTTCCGAGAGGCGCTGCATCATCCAGGTGTCACGGGCATTGATCGTCCGCTCGACCACGGCCTCCCCCTCCGGGGTGAGGTGCAGCAGGCGCTGGCGGCCGTCCTGGGGGTTGCCGACCTTCTCGACCAGCCCGCGCTCGCACAGGCAGTTGACCGTACGGGTCATGCTCGGCGGGCTCACCCGTTCGGCGTCGGCCAGCTCTCCTGGCGTCCACGGACGGTGCCGCAGCTTCACCAGCACACTGAACTGGTGCGGCGCCACGTCGGCACTGCTCTCGAACCGGACCCGTCGGCTGACCTGCTGGCAGACCATCCGCACGTCGTTCGCCAGCCCCAGCAGGGCCTCGGTGTCAGTCGGCTCGGTCTTGATCGACGCGGTGCCGATCGAAACCTTGCCGATCGAAACCTTGTCGACCGACGCCGTGTCGATCGCCTCGGTGTCGGTCATCGTCACGTCCTTCGCCGCTGTGGGTGTCGCTCGCCCGGTGAGAGCTGTCCTCGTGACTGTCGTTTCCTTGCCTCCATCCGTCCCGGGCCGACGTCCGCCGGCTCCGGTCTGCCGTGCCGGTCCCTGCGGACCGCCCAGCTATGGTTAGCATAGTTCATTACCTCAGCTAATCAAATGTTTGATCGTTGCCCGCTGTGCGATCGTTGCCCACTGGCAGACTTGGCCTCATGTCCCGCTCCGTGATCCGTCCGGCGACGCTCGAGGACGCCCCCGTCCTGGCGGCGCTCTACCGCCGCAACCGCACCTTCCTCCAGCCGTGGGAACCCCGGCGCGAGGAGTCCTGGTACACCGTGCCCGGTCAGCAGGCCTTCCTGGCGGAGGCACTACGGGAGCGGGAGGCCGGGCTGGCGGCACCGTTCCTCATCCTCGACGACGACGAACCGGTCGGCCGGATCACCGTCTCGCGGATCACCCGCGGCGCCTTCCTGTCCGGCGGGCTCGGCTACTGGGTGTCGCTGGACCACACCGGCAGGGGTCTGGCCACCGTCGCGGTGGCGGCGGTCAAGGCGTACGCCTTCGGGGAGCTGGGACTGCACCGGCTGGAGGCCGCGACCCTCCCGCACAACATCGCCTCCCAGCATGTGCTGGTCGCCAACGGGTTCGTCCGGATCGGCCGGGCACCCGGCTATCTGCGGATCAACGGGCGCTGGCAGGACCACGTCCTGTTCCAGGTGCTGGCCGCCTGACCGCGCCCCACCGCTCCCTCGCCCCGCACGCCTCGTCCCGTACGCCTCGCAGGTCTCGTCCCGCAGGCTCGTCCGGCGGACCGTCCCGGCCACCACCGCGGCCACACCGGCGATCATTCCCCTGGCTGCAACGGCGACCATTAGAATGCGCCCCCGGCAACCATTAGAGTGAGGCACGTGCCGGCCCTGCTGACGAGGTCGCGTGCACCGAGAAGCGTCGTGGCACTCCCGCCCTGACGCGGCATGACACGGAAGGACCATCATGACCGAGTTCGAGATGGGCGCCACCAAGACCCGCGACCCCAAGTTGGTCAAGCAGGCCGCCACCATCTGGGCCGAAGCCACTGCACACCGCGATCTCGTCGACGCGAGCGACGTGAAGATCAACGATTCCATCCCGCTGATCGAGGAGGTCCTGGCGGCCTCCGGGCACTCCTTCCTGCTGGCGATCGCCAACGAGGAGGAGGGCGTGGTGTCCTTCGCCGCCGTCGAGCCGGAGCGGGAGGCCACCGCGGCGAACCGGGGCGAGCTGCGCTTCCTCGGCGTCGCCCCCGAGCACTGGGGCGAGGGCTGGGCCCGCCGCCTGCTGATCGCCCTGCCCGAAGCCTGCCGTGAGGAGGGCTTCACCGACATCATCCTGTGGGTGTACGCCGACAACACCCGCGCCATCTGGGTGTACGAGGCGATGGGCTGGAACGCCACCGGCCGCACCCGCAAGCACGAGGTCACCGGCCGCTTGGAGGCCGAGTACCGGATCAAGCTGAGCTGACCCCGCCCGGGTCACTCCCCGCGGTGCGGACGTACGGCGCCACTACTGTGGTCCGTATGCCCGCACCGCTGCATGATCCGACCCACCACGGCTTCGCCTCCGACAACATCTCCGGCGCCCATCCGGAAGTGATCGAGGCGATCGTCGCCGCGAACAACGGCCACGTGGTGAGCTACGGCGAGGATCCGTACACCGCACGGCTCCAGCAGGTGCTCCGGGGTCACTTCGGGGAACAGGCGACCGCCTACCCGGTCTTCACCGGCACCGGGGCCAACATCATGTCGCTGGCGATGCTGACCGACCGCTGGGACGCCGTGATCTGCGCCGGGACGGCCCACATCCACGTAGACGAGTGCGGTGCACCGGAGAAGCTGGCCGGCATCAAGACGCTGACCGTGGACGCCCCGGACGGCAAACTCACCCCGGCGCTGGTGGCCCGGCGAGCGCACGGCTTCGGCGTCGAGCACCACGCCCAGCCCAAGGTGGTCAGCGTCGCGCAGTGCACCGAGCTGGGCACCGTCTACACCCCCGACGAGCTGCGCGCCCTCGCCGACCAGGCGCACGGGCTGGGGATGTACCTGCACCTCGACGGCTCGCGGCTGGCCAACGCGGCGGTCAGCCTGGGCTGCGGCCTGGGCGACATCACCACCGCGGTCGGCGCCGATGTCATCAGCCTGGGCGGCACCAAGAACGGGCTGATCGGGGCCGAAGCGGTCGTCGTGCTCAACCCCGAGGCGGTCCGCGGGCCGCTCTACGTCCGCAAGCTGCTCACCCAGCTGCCGAGCAAGATGCGCTTCGTCTCCGCCCAGCTCCTCGCCCTGTACGAGGGTGACCTGTGGCAGCGCTCGGCCGGACGGGCCAATGCGATGGCGGCCCGGCTCGCCGCGGGCGTCCGCGACCTGCCCGGGGTCCGCATCACCCAGTCGGTCGATTCCGACGCGGTCTTCGCGATCGTCCCCCGGGCGGCAGCGGAACGGCTCCGGGAGCGGTTCTTCTTCTACGACTGGGACGAGGCCACCGGCGAGGTGCGCTGGATGTGCACCTTCGACACCACCGAGGCCGACGTCGACGCCTTCGTGGCGACGCTGCGCCAGGCGCTGGCGTCGACGAGCACGCCGGCCTGACCCGGCCGGGCGGCCTGCGGGACCACCGCGCGGACCGACACCCCGGCACGCCACCGCGGGCTGTCGGCGGGTCGCGCTACCCTCGCTGCAGCAGAGGCAGGAGGAGCGATGGGCACCGGACCCGACTGGACGACGTGGGAGCGCAGCGAGTGGACGCGTTGGCACCGGACACGTGAGAAGGGCCTGCGCGCACCGTACGGCTGGCTGTCGCTCACCGCGCTGCACTGGCTGGATGAGGACCCCCGACACCTCGACGGGTTCCCCGGCCTGTGGTCCGGGGACGAGGCCGAGGTCCGGGTCGAGCTCACCGCCGAGGACGGCGTGCTGCGCCGCGAGGAGCCGGTCACCGGGACGATCGAGATCCCGCTGGAGGAGGACGAGTCCGATCTGTCGTTCATCCACGACGGCATCATGGCCGAGGCAGGGATCCGTGGCGGGCGCCCGATGGTGCGCCTGCGCGACCCGCAGGCGCCCACCCGCACCGGATTCACCGGCGTCCCCACGTACGACTGGGACCCGGGCTGGATCGTCCGGGCGCACTTCGAGCAGTTCACCGGCGACCTGGTCCGGGAGGTGCAGACGGCCCGACCCGATGTCAGCCAGCCGATGACGTTCTGGGGCGAGGTGTCCTTCACCCGCGACAACGAGGACGTCCGACTGCTGGTCAGTGGCGGCCACGGCGACGCGTACGTCGTCTTCCACGACCCCACCAACGGCCTCGACACCGCCGACTGGCGCTTCGTCATGTTGGGCGAGGTCGACCCTGCGGGCGGCACCACGCTGGACTTCAACCGGTCGCTGAACTTCCCCGCGGCCTTCGTGGCGTCGTACGCCACCTGCCCGCGGCCGGTGGGCGAGAACGTGATCCCCTTCCCGGTGACCGCCGGCGAGCAGCGCCCGACCACCGACTGAGCCGACGACCGGCCATCAGCCGACGTACCGCACATCAGCCGACGTACCGCACATCGGCCGACGTTCGCCGATTTCGACGCCCGTCCTCTGTCAGCCAGGTCGAGGAAGATCGTCAGCCGTGAGAATCGTCGGCCAACGCGGCACCACCGCCCCACCCTCGCCACCCCATCAGGACCAACGCGGCACCACCGCCCCGCCCTCGCCGCCCGACTCTCGCCACCCCATCAGGACCAACGCGCCACCGTCGGGCGCGGCACGCCGTCGTCGGGGCCGCCACCGGTGACGTACCCTCGAGCCGTGCTCGACCGGATCGTCCCCCTGGTGTCCTCCCGGCCGTGGCTCGTCCTCACCGGGGCCGGGATGAGCACGGCCTCCGGCATCCCGGACTACCGCGACCCGGACGGCACGCGCCGGATCCAGCCGATGCGGATCGACGAGTTCCGCGCCTCGGCCGAGGCCCGACGGCGCTATTGGGCGCGGTCCTACGTCGGCTGGCAGAACCTGCGCCGGGCCCGGCCCAACCCTGCCCACCTGGCGCTGACGTCGCTGCAGCGCGCCGGGGTGACCGGGGCGGTGATCACCCAGAACGTCGACGGCCTGCACCAGAGCGCCGGCACCGGGGCGGTGACCGAGCTGCACGGTTCACTCGCCCGGGTGGTCTGCGAGGCCTGCGGGGAGGTCAGCTCCCGCAGCGCCCTCGATGCCCGGATGGCGGCGGCGAACCCGGGCTTCGTCGGGCGCGGCACGCAGATCCGGCCGGACGGTGACGCGGTGCTCTCGGCCATGCAGGTGGACGGGTTCCGGGCACCGCTGTGCACCCGCTGCTCGGCTGACCGGCTGCGCCCCGACGTGGTGTTCTTCGGCGACGTCGTACCGCGGGCGACGGTGGAGCACTGCTTCGACCTGGTCGAGCGCGCCGAGGGCCTGCTGGTTCTCGGCTCCTCGCTGCAGGTGATGAGCGGCCTGCGGTTCGTCCGGCGGGCGGCGAAGCGGCACCTGCCGATCGTGGTCGTCACCCGCGGCCGGACCCGCGCCGACGACCTGGTCACCCTCAAGTGGGAGGCACCGCTGCAGGAGGCGCTGCCGGCGCTGGCCGGCCGGCTGATCGGCGACAGTGCGCCGACCGGAGACGTACGTTCCACCGGAGACGTACGAGCCACTGGCGACGTACGAGCCACTGGCGACGAACGAGCAACGGGAACCGTACGAGCCGCGGAAGACGGACGGTCCGCCCGGGTGAGCATCGGCGGCTGACCATACCACCCAGCCTACAGGTCGACTTATGGGTGACTTTGATAAAACTTATTTCATGTTGTACTGTCCATGCTCGTGAGCCACACCGAACTCGATCCCACCCCGGCACACCCGACGTCGCCACGGTCCGCTGACCCGTCCGGCCCCACCCCGACCGACCGGGTCACCACCCCTGACCGGGTCACCGCCCCTGACCGGGCCACCCCCGCCGACCGGTCCGTCGCCGGCACCCTGCCCGAGCAGCGCACGAAGCGCTTCCACCTGTCCTTCAGCGCCCAGGTGCTGATCGGCCTGGCCCTGGGCATCGTCCTGGGCCTGGTCGCCCTGCGTCTCGGCCCGGCCGGCCACGCCGCCGACGGCACGGCGATCCCGAACTGGCTCACCGCGACGTTGAAGATGATCGGCACCATCTTCGTCACCCTGCTGAAGGCCGTCGTCCCGCCGCTGATCTTCCTGGCCATCGTCTCCTCGATCGCCCACCTGCGGGAGGTCGCGAACGCGACCCGGCTGGCCGTCCAGACCCTCATCTGGTTCGCGATCACCGCACTGATCGCAGTCCTGATCGGCATCGGTCTGGGTGTCCTCACCACCCCGGGCGGCCACACCAGCGTGGCCGCCGGCGCCGCGAAGGTCTCCTCGACCCAGGGCACCTGGCTCGACTTCCTCAACGGCCTGGTCCCGCAGAACTTCCTCGGCCTGGAGGTGTCCACCCACGGCACCAGCACCGCGCTGAGCTTCAACGCCCTGCAGATCCTGGTGATCGCGATCGTCGTCGGCGCCGCCACCCTGCGCGCCGGCCGGAAGGCCGAGCCGTTCCTCGGCTTCGTCAACTCGGCCTTCACGATCGTCCAGCGGGTGCTGTGGTGGATCATCCGGCTCGCCCCGATCGGCACCGTCGGCCTGCTCGGCTACGCGGTCGCCTCGTACGGCTGGGGCACCGTCGGCTCCCTCGGCGTCTTCGTCCTCGACGTGATCCTCGGCTGCCTGATCGTCGGGTTCGTGGTCTACCCGCTCATCCTGCGGAGCCACGGGCTGGCGGTCGGCCCCTTCTTCCGCGGCGTGTGGCCCGCCACCCAGCTCGCCTTCGTCTCCCGGTCCTCGCTCGGCACGATGCCGGTGACCCGGGAGGTGACGATCAAGAGCCTGGGCGTGCCGTCCTCGTACGCCTCGTTCGCGGTGCCGCTCGGCTCGACCACCAAGATGGACGGCTGCGCCGCGATCTACCCGGCACTGGCCTCGATCTTCGTGGCGAACTTCTTCCACGTGCCGCTCACGCTGGCCGACTACCTGCTGATCGTGCTGGTCGCCGTGCTCGGGTCGGCCGCCACCGCCGGGATGACCGGCGCGACGGTGATGCTGACCCTGACCCTGTCGACCCTGGGCCTGCCGCTGGAGGGCGTCGGCCTGCTGATGGCCATCGACCCGATCATCGACATGGTCCGCACCGCACTCAACGTGACCGGCCAGGCCCTGGTCCCGGTCATCGTGGCGAAGCGCGAGGGCATCCTCGACCGGGCGACGTACGACGCGCCCACGAAGGAACTGACCCTGGCCACCGCCTGACCGTCGACCGACGACCGACGCCGGGTCATCGGAGCCTCGGCCGACGTCAGGTCCGCGCTCGGCCGACGCCGGGGCGTCAGAGCCTCACACCACGGCCGCCCGCCCGGCCGGGCCCCCAGTTACCCACCCCGCCGGCGGCCGGCCCGGTTACCCCCGGACC